>JBEKYB010000092.1:0-6733 GCA_049511435.1 Nitrospirota bacterium
ACCTGGTGAACGCGGACGACCTGCCGTCCATGCACCTGCGCGAAAGGGCCAGGAGCCGGAAGGTCCTGTTCTCGAGGAAGCAATACATCAAGGACGGGGTCTCCATCCGGGACGGATACATCATAAGCGGACTCACGCCGGACGTTGTGCAGGAGGTCGTGCCGATAGATAAAATACGGATAAAGGGCGTGCACAACCTCGAGAACGCGCTCGCCGCAGCCGCCATATCGCTCGCCGCGGGTGCGCCGACAATGGCCATTTCAAAGGTACTTACGGAGTTCCCGGGGCTAGAACACCGCTTAGAGCACGTGCGCGAGATAAACGGCGTCGAGTATATAAACGACTCCAAGGGCACGAACGTCGGCGCGGTCGAAAAGTCCGTCCAGAGCTTCGAACGGCCGGTAATACTCATCGCGGGCGGGCTCGACAAGCACAGCGACTTCAGCCCCCTCGCCCCGCTCATCAAGGCGCGCGTCAAGAAGCTGATACTTATCGGAAGCGCGGCTAAGGTGATGCAGAAGGCGCTCGGGGGCGAGACGGATACCGTTCTATCCGGCACGCTGGAAGACGCGGTGCGGATGGCTAAGGGCGCGGCCCTCCCGGGCGACGTGGTGCTGTTGTCCCCGGCGTGCGCGAGCTTCGACATGTTCAAGGACTTCGAGGACCGGGGCAGGCGGTTCAAGGATATCGTAATGGGACTAACATAAGGAAGACGGCATGTTCCTTAAGAGAATCAGGGAAGAAAGAATAATACTTTTCACCACGCTCCTGCTCCTGTGTTTCGGACTGGTGATGGTCTATTCCGCGAGCTCGGTCCTGGCCCTCAGGAAATACGGCGACGCTGCCTATTTCCTCAAGAGACAGGCTGTCTGGGCTGGCGGGGGCCTCTTGGCTATGGCCGCCCTCAGGAAGCTCGACTATAAAAAGCTCCGCATATTCCTGCTGCCGCTCCTGCTGCTCTGCTTCATCCTGCTCGTACTTGCCCTGGTGGGGCCGGAGGTGAACGGGGCGAGACGCTGGATAAGGCTCGCGGGCCAGTCGTTCCAGCCCTCCGAGTTCACGAAGCCGGTGCTATTTACGTTCGTTGCCGCATCGCTTTCAAAACGGGCGGACAGGCTCCAGGATTTCTGGTTCGGCGTCGGCCCGTATCTGCTTCTGTCCGGCACGCTCGTTTTGCTCATAGTGCTCGAGCCCGACCTCGGTACGGCGGCGCTCATCTGCGCGGTCGTATTATCGATGCTGTACGTCGGCGGGGCGAGACCGGCACATCTATTGTGGCTGGTACTTTCGTCCCTGCCTGTGCTATACCTGCAGCTCTTCCGCGTCGGCTACAGGAAGAGCCGCATGGCGTCCTTCATTAACCCGTGGGCGGACCCGTCGGGCTCCGGGTTCCAGACCATACAGTCGTTCCTGGCGTTCGGAGGCGGGGGCATCACCGGCCTCGGGCTGGGCGAAAGCAGGCAGAAACTGCTGTTTTTGCCCGAGCCGCACAACGACTTCATCTTCTCGGTCATAGGCGAGGAGTTCGGCCTTGTGGGCGCGCTTTTGGTCGCGGCCCTTTTCTCGATATTCACGTTCTTCGGGCTGAGGCTTGCGCTCAGGTGCCGTGACGGGTTTAGCAAGCTGGCCGTGTTCTCCCTGACGCTGATGATAGGGCTTCAGGCGCTCGTGAACATGGGTGTCGCCACCGGGCTCTTCCCTAACAAGGGTATGCCGCTGCCGTTCGCGAGCGCGGGCGGCTCGTCGGTATTCGTCTCCCTGATATCGGTCGGGATCATCCTGGGGATAGCGCGTAGCGAGAAGAAGTACGAGGCCCAGGACAGCGACCTGCCGTCGATGGCGGCCAGGTAGATGATGCGGCTTATCATAGCGGGCGGCGGCACCGGAGGCCATCTCTATCCGGGGATTGCCGTGGCGCAGGAGGCGGTAAGGGAGGGGGCGGAGGTCCTGTTTATAGGCACCTCGGCCGGGATAGAGTCCAGGGTGCTACCGCGGGAGGGTTTCAAATTGGCTACGGTCGCGGCCGGGAAATACAAGGGCATGGGGATGGTCGACAGGCTTAGGACTATAGCCGGGATACCCGGAGGCGTAGCCGGGGCGTCGAGAATAATAAAGTCGTTCGGCGCCGATGTCGTCCTGGGTGTCGGGGGCTATTCGTCCTTCCCGGCCCTTGCCGCGGCAAAGCTTATGCGGCTGCCGGTCGTTATCCAGGAGCAGAACGCACTGCCGGGCTTAACTAACAGGCTGATGGGCCCGTTCGCGGACGTCGTGGCGCTGGGATTTGAAGGCGGCAGGAAATTCTTCGGCAAGACCAAGACTGTATTTACCGGCAACCCGATACGCTCGGACATGCTTGGCGCGGACAGGGGCTCTTCGATGGCTAAATACGGCCTCTCGGAAGGAAAGCGGACGGTGCTGGTGTTCGGCGGGAGCGCGGGCGCGCACAGCATAAACAAGGGCATAGTTGAGGCGCTCCCATTGTTGATGGATTCAGCGGATAAGGTGCAGTTCATACACCAGACGGGAGAGCGGGACCTGGATATGGTGGAGAGGGCTTACCGGGAGTCTTCATTCACCGCGTCCGTAATGCCTTTCATATACGGGATGGCCGAGGCCTATGCGTGCGCGGACCTCGTGGTCTGCCGCTCGGGCGCGCTTACCCTGGCCGAGATCACGGCGCTCGGCAAGCCGGCACTGCTCATCCCCTACCCGCACGCGGCGGACAACCACCAGATGGTAAACGCGCTAGCACTTGAAGAGGCGGGCGCGGCAAGGGTGATACCAGACCATGACGCGTCGGGCGAAAGGCTGGCGAAGGAAATATTGGGGCTTTTGGATGACGCTCAGGTGTTGAGATACATGTCGGCTAGGAGCCTTTCGTTAGGGAGGCCGGACGCAGCAAGGGATGTCTTCCTGCTTTGCCGGGAGCTTGCGGCCGTTTAGGAGCATAAGTTTAGGAGATATATGTACAAGAAATTCCAGCGCATACATTTCGTAGGCATAGGCGGCGTGGGGATGAGCGGCATAGCCGAGGTGCTTTTGAACCTGGGCTACAAGGTGAGCGGCTCGGACCTGAAGGACTCGGACACCACCCGCCGCCTAGAGTCGCTGGGCGCGAAGATTTATATCGGGCACGAGGGCGATAATGTAGACGCATCGCACCTGGTGGTTATCTCGTCCGCGGTGAAAGACGACAACCCGGAGGTGAAAGAGGCCAAGGCGCGGCAGATATCGGTTATCCCGCGCGCGGAAATGCTGGCCGAGCTTATGCGCCTCAAATACGGGATACTCGTCGCGGGCGCGCACGGGAAGACGACGACCACCTCGATGGTCGCCACCGTGCTTGCCAAGTGCGGCATGGACCCGACGGTCGTGATAGGCGGCAAGCTCAACAGCCTGGGCGCGGGCGCGAAGCTCGGCCAGGGCGAGTTCATAGTGGCCGAGGCCGACGAATCGGACGGAAGTTTTCTGCTGCTCTCGCCGACGATCGCCGTGGTGACCAATATCGACGCCGAACATCTGGACTATTACAAGAAAGGCATCGAAGAGATAAAAGAAGCGTTCCTGACGTTCATAAACAAGGTCCCGTTCTACGGCCTGGCCGTGCTCTGCCTGGACATCGTCCACATACAGGACCTGATCCCGCGCATAAAGAAGCGCTATGCCACCTACGGCCTCAGCGCCCAGGCCGACATCTACGCCCGGGGCGTGGAGTTCTCGGGCATGGGATCGCGGTTCGAGGTGTTCCACAAAGGGCAGAGCCTCGGGATGTTCCAGCTGTCCGTCCCCGGCATGCACAGCGTTTATAACTCCCTTGCAGCGGTCGCGGTCGGGCTTGAGCTGGAGCTTCCGGTGGAGACGATAAGGGAGGCCCTCAAGGAGTTCGGCGGCCTGCACCGCAGGTTCTATGTCAAGGGAGAGGCGAAGGGCGTCATGGTCGTGGACGATTACGGCCACCACCCGACCGAGATAAAGGCGACGCTCGCGGGCGCGAAGGCGGGCTGGGACAGGAGGACGGTTGTCGTGTTCCAGCCGCACAGGTACACCCGCACGAGGGACCTGATGCGCGAGTTCTTTACTGCGTTCAACCAGGCGGACCGGCTGGTGGTCATGGACATCTATCCCGCCGGGGAGAAGCCGATAGACGGCGTAAACGCGAGGACGCTCCTTGAAGGTATAAAAAGCCGCGGACACAAGGATGCGGTCTTTATCCCGGACCACGAGGGCGCGGCGGACTGGCTGATGAAAAACGTAATGCCGGGCGACATCCTGATAACCCTGGGGGCGGGCGATGTATGGAAGGTCGGGGAAGCGGTCCTGGGGAGGCTCTTAGAAGATGCGGATTGAGGGCCTGCTCAAAGAGAGCGGCTTCCTTGGCTCCGTCCGCATCATGGAGCCGATGTCGAAGCACACCACCCTGGGCATCGGCGGCCCGGCCGAGGCGATGGCCTTCCCGGAGGACGGCGATGGGCTGTCAAGGCTTCGGGCGCTGGCGTCGGCAAATGGAGTGCCTGTATTCATCCTGGGCGGCGGCAGCAACCTGCTCGTCCGGGACGGCGGCATTGAGGGTCTCGTGATAAACACATCGAGGATGGACGGGGTTATCAGTGAGCGCACGGACGGAGAAAAATTTTTGGTGCGCGCGGGCGCGGGCGCGCCGCTTCCGAAGCTTGCAAATTATTGTTCAGAGGAAGGTCTCTCAGGCCTTGAATTCGCCGCGGGGATACCCGGCACGGTCGGAGGCGCGGTATATATGAACGCGGGCGCGTACGGATTCGAGATAAAAGACGTGCTCCATAAAATACACGTTGTAGCGGAGGACGGCACGAGCCTGGATTTAGGTTCCGGAGAACTGGAGAAAGGCTACAGGCACGGCGGCCTCCCGAAAAACTCGGCCGTGGCCGAGGCGTGGTTCTCTTTGAGTCCGGGAGACGCCGAAGAAATTAAGAAGAAGGCCGCCGGGTTCATGAGCAAGAGGAGGGCCTCTCAGCCGCTCTCTTCCAAAAGCGCCGGGTCAACCTTTAAGAACCCGCCCGGCCAAAAAGCCTGGAAATTAATAGAAGAGGCGGGACTGAAAGGGACGGCGGTAGGAGGCGCGGCGGTAAGTGAGAAGCACGCAAACTTTTTAATAAACGCGGGCGGCGCAACCGCGAAAGACTTTGCGGCGCTGATGGAGCTGGTCGTCAAGACTGTACAAGAAAAATTCAACATAAAACTGGAACCCGAAGTCAAAGTCGTAGGAACTTCGCTACCTTTTTTATAAAAAAGGTAGCACCAAAAAATTTTATGACTAAGTAATGTTTTCTTTGCTACTTTCTTTTATTAAAAAGAAAGTAGGAGGTCTTATGCTTGATATTTTAGCGAATAAAAAAATCGGCGTGATAATGGGCGGCCTCTCCGCGGAGAAGGAGGTATCTATGACCTCCGGCGGCGGCGTGGAGAACGCGCTAAGGGATGCGGGCTACAACGCCTTCCCGATATATTTTAACGGCCCGGGGGTAGTAGACGAAATAAAGAGGCTCTCCCCCGACGTCGTCTTCTTGGCGCTGCACGGCCGCTGGGGAGAGGACGGGACGATACAGGGCCTGCTCGAGGTGATGGGCGTGCCCTATACCGGCACGGGCGTCACGGGCTCGGCCATCGCGATGGACAAGTCGGTCACGAAGGAGATACTGAAGTATCGCGGGATACCGACCGCGGATTTCGCGACCCTCCGCAAGGGCGCCTCCAACCCGGGGAAAGATGTATCGCGTCGCATCGGGTATCCGATGGTCGTGAAACCCTCGACGCTCGGCTCGACCATCGGGATGAGCTTCGTCCACGAGGCGAAGGACCTGCCGCAGGCGGTGGAGCTTGCGTTTTCGCACGACAACTGCGTGCTATTGGAGAAGTTCATAGAGGGGCGCGAGGTAACCGCGGGCATACTGGACGGCATATCCCTACCGCTCGTCGAGATAGTCACGCCCATGGGCGTATATGATTACGAGGCGAAGTACGAATCGCACGAGACGAAATATGTATGTCCGGCTGAGCTTGACAAGGGGGCGGCGGACGAGATTATGGGGCTGGCGAAAGAGGTGTTCGAGGCACTTCACGGGTACGGCGTCGGGCGCGTAGATTTCAGGCTGGACGGCGCTGGCCGCCCTTACGTGCTCGAGATGAACACACTTCCGGGCATGACCGGCACCAGCCTCCTCCCGAAGGCGGCATTGGCCGCGGGCATAGATTTCACAAGCCTTATCGAGACAATACTGGTCGGGGCGCTTAAAAGACATGCGGTCTAAACCGAAGATAAAAAAAGGCAGGGCCGGGGCTGCCCGGGGCTTTATACCGAAGCTTCTAGTCATAGCCGCAGGCGCGGCCCTAGTGGCGGGGGTCCCGTTTGCCGCGGGAGCGGCATACAGATACGTATCAAAGCTCCCCATGTTTGAGATCCGCCAGGTGAAGGTGACCGGCCTTGATTTTGTGCGGAAGGAGGACTTCGTCAGGTACATCGGCGACCCCAGGGGACTAAGCTTCCTCAGGTACAGTATAAGCGACGCGCAGAAGAAAGCGGACGAGCATCCGTGGGTGAAGTCGTCGATAGTGAGGAGAGAGGCGCCCGATACCGTCAGGTTCGAGGTGGTTGAGAGAATACCGGCCGCCGTTGTCAATACCGCGGCCGGTAGGTACGTCATAGATTCCGACGGCTATGTCGTAGCTAAGATAAACGACCCGGCATGGGACTTCCTGC
>JBEKYB010000093.1:0-6707 GCA_049511435.1 Nitrospirota bacterium
AACGCGGTCCCGGCGAAGGTGGCTGGGGTCTCGCGCGTGGTGATGTGTGTGCCCGCGCCGGGCGGGAAACTAAGCCCGGCCGTGCTGGTGGCAGCTGACCTGGCCGGAGTCGATGAGATATTCAGGGTCGGCGGGGCGCAGGCGATCGCCGCGATGGCATACGGCACCGCTTCCGTTCCCAGAGTGGATAAAATAGTCGGCCCCGGAAATATTTACGTGGCGACTGCCAAGAGGCTTGTTTTCGGCGAAGTTGACATCGACATGGTCGCCGGGCCTTCGGAGATACTTATCATAGCGGACAAGACGGCGCGTCCGGAGTTCGTCGCAGCCGACATGCTGTCCCAGGCCGAGCACGACGAGATGGCCTCCGCAGTGCTGGTGACGACCGATGAACGCCTGGCGGCCGCTATTCCCGGCGAAATAAAGAGGCAGCTAAAGACACTCCCGCGGAGAGACGTGGCCGGGAAGTCGCTGGAACGATACGGCTGTGTCATAACCGTAAAAGACCTGAACGAGGCCGCGGAGATTGCGAACCGGATAGCGCCTGAGCACCTGGAGCTCGCCGTGCACAGGCCGCTTGAGCTTCTTCCGCTCATCAGGAATGCGGGCGCAGTCTTCATGGGGCACTTCACGCCGGAGGCGGTCGGGGACTATGCCGCGGGCCCGAACCACGTCCTGCCGACCGGCGGGACCGCGCGGTTCTTCTCGCCGCTTGGCACGGACGATTTCGTGAAGAAGTCGAGCATCCTGTCGTATACGAAGGAGGCGCTTGCAGAAATCGCGCCCACGGTGATCCGGCTGGCCGAGATGGAGGGCCTGGACGCGCACGCCAATATGGTGCGGGCGAGACTAAAATAGGTGCAGACACAGGTCGAAAGAGGATATCCGTGCACAGGCCGACTTATGAGAAAGCTTGGAATGATTATAAGAAGAAAAGAACATTAATCATTCTGTTAATAATCTTATATCCTCCAAGCGTTGTTATAGTAGGTGGCTTTTTATCAAAACATTTTGGAACAGAAACGCCATCAATCATATTCGCAATAATAGGTCTTTGTATAATAGCAATAATGTGGTTGGCATTATCGGAGTTCAGATGTCCCAGGTGTGGACAAAGGTTTTTTTTGAAATGGTGGATTTTATATCACAACTTTCATACAAAGAAATGCCTGCATTGTGGATTAACCAAATGGTCTAAGGAAGATACTAATCAGCCACTTTAGAATTTAGACGCGACCTGTCGGCGGGCGACGTTAACGGACGGTTGAAAGGAGTTTTTGACTTATGATTCTTCGTCTCGGCATCCCGAAGGGGAGCCTCCAGGAATCGACACTTAAGATATTCAGGAAGGCCGGCTATAACATAGCCGTAAGCAGCCGCTCGTACTACCCGGCGATAGACGACCCCGAGATCGAGTGCATGATGATACGCGCGCAGGAGATGGCGCGGTACGTCCAGGACGGCATACTGGACGCGGGGCTCACGGGCTACGACTGGGTGATGGAGCAGGGGGCGAAGGTGGTCCTGGTCTCCGAGCTGAACTACGCGAAAGAAGGATTAAGGCCGGTGCGCTGGGTCGTCGCGGTGCCCGAGGACTCGAAGATAAAGAAGGTCGAGGACCTGGAGGGCAAGAGGGTCGCGACCGAGCTGGTGGGCTATACGAAGCGCTACCTCAAGAAGCGCGGCGTGAACGCGGAGGTCGAGTTCTCCTGGGGCGCGACGGAGGTGAAGCCGCCCAAGCTGGCGGACGCCATCGTGGAGCTTACCGAGACCGGCAGCTCGCTCCGCGCGAACAAGCTCCGCATCGTCGAGGTGATGCTTGAGTCAACCACACGGCTCATTGCGAACCGCGAGTCCTACAAGAAGCCGTGGATAAAAAAGAAGCTCGAGAACCTGAACCTGCTCCTGCAGGGCGCGATAATGGCCGAGGAGAAGGTCGGGCTAAAGATGAACGTCCCGTGCAGAAAACTCCCTGCCGTCACGAACGTCCTGCCCGCTATGCACTCGCCGACCGTCTCGCACCATGCCGACCCGGACTGGGTGAGCATCGAGGTGATAATCGACGAGAAGAAGGTGCGGGACCTAATCCCCGAGCTCAAGCGCGCTGGGGCCTCCGGGATAGTCGAGTATCCGCTGAACAAGGTGATACCGTAGGGTGCGTCGGGCTATGCTTTTTTTGAGACATCGTAGTGAAGTGGTCATCTGCCTGTTTTCAAGGCGCTGACCGTTTACGGAACATCAGATGGCTCATAAAAAGCGTAGCCCGGCATAACATGGCATGAAAAGATGGACATAAAGCCGCTTGTCAGAAAAGAAGTCGCGGAGCTTAAGGCCTACGAGGTAGAGGACTTATCGGGCATCCGGGTAAAGCTGGACGCCATGGAGAACCCCTACCCGATGCCGGATGCGATGAGGGCCGAGCTTTCCGGCGTCCTGGCAGAGGTGCAGCTTAACCGCTATCCCGACCCCGACGCAAAAAGACTCAGGGCCGCGCTTTCGGAGCGCCTGGGGACGGCGTCCGAGAACCTTGTCCTGGGCAACGGCTCGGACGAGCTTATCGGCATGATAGCATCCGCGTTCGGCGGCTCGCCCGGCCTGATCGCCTATCCCGTGCCGACGTTCTCGATGTACGGCATAATAGCGCGCTCCCTGGGGCAGACGACGCTCGAGCTGCCCCTGGCGGAGGACTTCAGCTTTGATTTCGACAGGTGCTTAAAGCTCCTGATGGAGAGGCGGCCCAAGGTCATATTCCTCGCCTGGCCGAATAACCCGACAGGCAACCTGTTCGACCCGGACAAGGTCAGGCGGCTCATCGAGGGCAGCTATTCCATCGTCGTTGTAGACGAGGCGTACTTCGGCTTCTCGGGCGAGACGTTCATAGACAGGATAGATAAGTACCCGAACCTGGCCGTGCTGAGGACGCTCTCGAAGATCGGCCTCGCCGGAGCAAGGGTAGGTGTCATGGCGGCGGGTGCGGACATCGTGCGCGAGGTGAACAAGGTGCGCCTCCCGTACAATATCAACTCCCTGTCCCAGGCAGCGGCGGAGGCGGCGCTCAGGCATGCTGGCGCGCTGGACGCGCAGATTGCCGGGATAATTTCCGAAAGGGATAAGCTTTATAGCGATTTGAACGCCATAGAAGGCGTGAAGGCCTGGCCGTCCAGGACGAACTTCATACTGTTCAGGGTGCCCGGAGCGCGAAATGTATTCGAGGGGTTGAAGGCGCGCGGGATACTGGTCAGGAACATGGACTCGCCCGGGCCGCTCGCCAACTGCCTGCGCGTGACGGTCGGGGCTCCGGAAGAGAACGCGGAATTTATCGGTGCGTTGCGGGAAATTTTATGGCCAAAAAAGTAAGCTTCATAATACCGACTTATAACGGGAAGCGGTTTATAAGGGAGACTGTCGCATAAAATCGGGGAAAATTACGGCTTAAAATTTTACTAGAGAGGATCTGAACGGAGTCAATATGGCTTTCAAAAAGGAGACCCCTATGACCCGGAAGGCCAGGGTGGAGAGAAATACGCAGGAAACAAGGGTAATGCTCTCGCTCAACCTCGACGGAACGGGCAAGTACAAGGTCGATACCTCGATCCCGTTCCTCGACCACATGCTCTCGCTCATGGCCAGGCACGGCCATTTCGACCTCACCGTCAAGGCCTCGGGCGACATAGACGTAGACTACCACCACACGGTCGAGGACGTTGGCATAGTGCTGGGCCAGGCGCTAAAACAGGCCCTGGGCGACATGAAGGGCATCCGCCGTTTCGGGCAGGCAAAGGTCCCGATGGACGAGGCTCTTGCCGAGGCCGTGGTGGATATCTCCGGCAGGCCGGGCCTGGTCTATAACGTGGAACTCCCGAAGGGCAAGGTCGGCGAGTTCGACGTGGAGCTGGCCTATGACTTCTTCAAGGCCCTCACGAACCACGCCGGGCTGACACTGCACATAAACGTGGCGTACGGGGATAACCTGCACCACATAATCGAGGCGATATTTAAGGCGTTCGGCCGGGCGATGGACCAGGCGGCAGGCATGGACTCTCGCTCCGCCGGCGTGCCGTCAACCAAAGGTGTACTTTAAGGTTATAACGCATGATTGCAATAATAGACTACGGCATGGGGAACTTAAGGAGCGTGCAGAAGGGTTTCCTGAGGGTCGGCCATGACGCCGTGGTCACGTCGGACCCGGCGGCCATACTCAGCGCTGACAGGGTGGTCCTGCCAGGGGTCGGTGCATTTGCCGACTGCATGAAGAACCTGACTGCCCTAGGGCTGGTTGATACCGTCCATAAGGTCATAGAATCGGGCCGCCCATTCATGGGGATATGCCTAGGGTTGCAGCTCCTCTTCGAGGAGAGCGAGGAGTTCGGGGTGCACAAGGGGCTGGGCGTCCTGACCGGCCGCGTGATAAGATTCCCCGTAAAAGTGGCGAATAATGCGGAACAGCTATACAAAATACCCCACATGGGCTGGAATAAGATAAATATAAAAGGTCATGCTCCCCACTTTCAGGATATACCGGACGGCAGTTACTTCTATTTCGTACACTCATATTACGTATCGCCGCAAGACCCGGCCGTCATTGCCACGACTACCGATTATGGGGTGGAGTTCGTATCGAGCGTCTGGAAGGACAATGTCTTCGCCACACAGTTCCACCCGGAGAAAAGCCAGGACATGGGGCTTCGGATATTGAAAAGGTTCGGCGAGATAAAGTAAAATCAAGTAACAAGAAAAAGGAAAGAGCCTTAGGAAATGCTTATAATACCAGCGATCGACCTGAAGGAAGGCAAGTGCGTCCGGCTTTTGCAAGGGCGGATGGAGGACGCGACGGTTTATTCCGACGACCCGGCAGGGATGGCTTGCAGGTTCGAGACACTCGGGGCCGAGCTGATACACGTGGTGGACTTAGACGGTGCATTTGCGGGCAGCCCGCGGAACCTAAATTCAATAAAATCCATACTTTCGGTGGTCAAGACCCCCATCGAGGTGGGCGGCGGCATAAGGGATTTGGCCACGATAGAGATGCTCCTGTCGCTTGGGGTATCGCGTGTTGTGCTGGGGACGGCAGCCGTGGAGGTGCCGGGGCTCCTGGTGCTGGCCTGCAAGAAGTTCCCCGGCCGGATTGTCGCAGGGATTGACGCAAAAGAGGGAAGGGTCGCTGTACGCGGATGGGGAGACCTGTCCAAGGTGACGGCGCACGACCTGGCGGCAAAGATGGAGGACGCCGGGGTACGGGCGATAATATACACGGATATCAGCCGGGACGGGATGCTCTCGGGGCATAACCTCCAGGCGACGAGGGAATTGGCCGAGGCGGTAAGCGTGCCCATAATCGCCTCGGGCGGGGTGAAGGACATGGACGACATAAAAAACCTCATGCTTATCGAACATATGGGTGTAGAGGGCGTAATCACGGGCAAGGCGGTCTATTCCGGCGCGCTCGATTTAAAAGAGGCGATTGCCCTGGCAAAAAAAGGGTTAACCTCACTTTCTATTTAAAAAGAAAGTGGACAAGAAAACGATTATCAGGAGACTATGTTAGCTAGAAGGATAATACCATGCCTTGACGTGAAGGACGGGCGCGTGGTCAAGGGCGTCAGCTTCGTGAACCTGCGGGACGCGGGCGACCCGGTCGAGGTCGCCAAGGTATACGACGAGCAGGGCGCGGACGAGCTTACGTTCCTGGACATCACGGCATCGCACGAGAAGCGCGGCATAATCCTCGAAGTCGTCAAACGCACCTCGGAGCAGGTGTTCATGCCGCTCACCGTGGGCGGGGGCATAAGGACGATTGACGACATCCGCGAGCTTTTAAAGGCCGGCTGCGACAAGGTATCGGTAAACACCTCCGCGGTCTACGACCCTCGCTTCATCAAAAAGGCGGCGGAGAGGTTCGGGAGCCAGTGCATCGTCGTGGCGATAGACGCAAAGAGGACGCCTGTCGTGACGGACGCGGAGCGGGCCGGGCAAATAGGCGAGATAAGCAAGAAGCTCAAATGGGCGACGGAGCCCGAGTTCAAGCCACTGTTCTTCCAGGGCGTGAGCGGCGGCGTCCACTGGGAGGTCTATACCCACGGCGGCAGGACCCCGCAGTATATCGACGCGGTCGCCTGGGCGGTGATGATGGAGGAGCTGGGCGCGGGCGAGATACTGCTCACCTCGATGGACCAGGACGGCCAGAAGACGGGCTACGACCTGGAGCTTACCCGGGCGGTCAGCGACGCGGTGAGCATCCCGGTAATCGCATCCGGCGGCGTTGGGAACCTTGAGCATCTCTACGACGGGTTCGTGAAGGGCCGGGCGGACGCGGCGCTCGCCGCCTCGATATTCCACTACAAGGAATACACCATCCGCGAGGCGAAGGAGTATCTGAGGGATAAAGGCGTGCCGGTGAGGCTGTAGTTTTTTCCAAATTGGAAGGGAAAATGCCTCAGAAAAATTTTAAATTTACAGCATGGGCGGTTCTAACTGATGCAGAAGCCGCGTTAGAATATCTTGAACAAGAAACTGATGAGACGCGATTTCGAATATTGTGGGTTGCAACAGTTTCATTATTACGCACAATTGGGCATGTTCTTGATAAAATTGAATCTGAACGATCCAATTTAATTAAAGAGATTGTAAAAAAACATTGGAACGAATGGAAAACGAATCCGACAGAGCATCAAATTTTTCATGATTTTATTGAAGATGAGCGGAATGGG
>JBEKYB010000094.1:0-6649 GCA_049511435.1 Nitrospirota bacterium
GGTAAGCGTGATTGGCGCCTTGGCCTGTAGCGGCGAGGCCTTGCCCTGGGGCAGGTTGACCGGCAGGGAATGCAGGTTCTGCATGGAAAGCGAGGCCAGCATGAACGTCGCCAGCAGGAAGAACATCACGTCTATCATGGGTATTATCTCTATGCGCCCCCGGCGGGACTGACGAGACCTACGAAGTCTCACGGACTGCCTCCTGACCTTCCTGGTCCATGCGGATATGGTCTATGAGGCGCGTGCCTAGACGCTCCATCTCGTCCATGGTCTTAGAACCCTGGTTCGAAAAGAAATTAAAGGCAAATAGAGCGATAATGGCGATAATCAGGCCGAGAGTTGTCGCAATAAGGGCCTGGGCCACACCGCCCGTGATGCCCGTCGGGTTCACAAGCCCGCTGCCCCCTATCAGCTTGAACGACTCCATCATGCCGACTATCGTCCCCACAAGCCCGAGAAGGGGAGCGGCCGTCACGATGGTCTCAAGCACCCAAAGGCCCCGCTTGAGGCCCTTCTCTATCACCTGGGCCTCGTCCGCGGCCCGGGACTCCACCCACCATGACGGATGCGCGCGGTTATTCAATATCACCTGAAAGAACCGCCGGAAGATGTTTTCCGGACGCGCCGACGCCATGTGCTTCTCAAGCTCCGCCCATGCGAAGTCGTAGGTCTCCACAAGCGTCAGGAGCGATTCGGACAGACCGGCGTAACGCCAGTAAACGAACGCCTTGTCCAAGATGATGACAGCAGCCACAAGCCCGAGGGCCAGCAGGGGATAGACCATCGCCCCGCCGAACTCCAGGGCCTTCAGTGAAGTATACAGGTCTTGCACGTGATGCTCCTCTCATTAAACATGTCTAAAAATTATAAGTGACTGTACCGCGGACCGTGAATGGCTCAACTGGCTTGAAGTGGTCATCGTAGACGCCCTTGGTCTCAGTGGCCAATCTTGATTCATACCAATAATCGATGTCGTGGTCCTTGCTGTCAAGCAGGTTGAACGCCTCCAACTGGAACTTCAGGTCCTTGGTAATCTTGTAGCCCACCTGGCCGTTCAGTATCTTCGAACCCTTCGAGCGCTCGCTGTCATTCTCGATGAGCGGATATGGGCCAAGATACTGGAATACCAGGCTGCCGAAAAACCGCCCGATGTTATCCACCGCCGCGCCGATCGAGCCTACACCCTCCGGGGCGCCGGGGATATGGTCTCCGAATACCGTCGGGTCCGGGTCGGGAGCGGTAAAGCGTGCGCGGGTGTATGCAAAGTCCGCGTTTATGGTAAGCCACGGTGCCGGCTTATATGTATTGGCGAACTCGAAACCTTCGCGAAGGCTGGGGCGGCCGGTGTCGGTCTGGCCCGCATCGCCGTCGAATGTAATCTCCGAAGCGAACTTCAGCATAAAGAATGTCAGCGAGCTCTCGAGTCCCGGTATAATCCCAGTGCGGGCTCCGATGTCGAATCCCTCCGAGCGCACTAGAGGGGTAACCCTTTGAGTCGAAAGGTTTGTGCCGCTCCCCGTATCCGGCGCTTTGGTGGTGTTCAGGCCGCGCGCATCGTTGCTGTGGAACCCTTCGCCCATATTTATGAAGTATTCTGTCTTGGCCCAGGGCCCGAAAATAAGATTTAACTTAGGGCTAGCAATGGCTGGGTATTCCTTGCCCGAATTGACAGGGATATTATAGCAATTGTCGTTGAACTGATAAAAATCTTTTCGTATACCGGCTACTGTCCGGAACTTATCCAGCCAGTGGAAGGCGTTCTCCAGGTAAACACCTTCGCTGGTCTCTTCCACATGGTCAAGCCGGGTGGTCGAGAGCACAATGCGGTCACGGGTATGGTACAGGCTATCAAAGATATTATCGTTTTGGACCTGAAGTCCGATGGTATTCTCGACGTCGTGCCCCCACCATTTCGACATCCAGGTCTGGCTGGCGTTCAAGGCGCACGTGACGCGCCTGTCGGACTGCTCGAACTGATCGCCTTCTGCGGGCTGGCCGACGGCAGGAGGAGGATAATTAAGAAAATAGGTGAAGTCGTTGAATAACTTCATCTTTGCGGCATAGATATAGGCGTTTACCTTGGTTATTGAGTCATCCGAGGTACGCTGCCACGCGCTGGAAAGGCTGTACCTGAAAGTGTTTATGAAATCGCTCGGGTTCTCGGTGCCGAAAGGCGAGATAGACCCATCGTTCACGGCACGCAGGGGAATCTGGTTCGTCGCATCGTCATAGCAGTCATAGCCCATCGCGGTGATATTGAAGCCGTTCAGCTCGTCTCCCTCGCTGAAGCGCAATACCCCGTTCATCTTCCGGAAGTCCTCCGCCCTGGTCCAAGGCCCGTCGTCGTGCACACCCTCGATGGCAAAAAGCAGGTTGCCCGGCCCCATCTTGATGGAGTCGGCAAGAAGATCCCGGTAGTAGCCCCACTCTCCCACGGTTACGGTCGAAATCGCCTTTGGCAGGACGTTATAATAATTCATCTCCACGGCACCCACCGAGGCAAAATCGCCGTACGCGGCATAGTATGGCCCTTTTCGATACTGCATGCTGCTGACGAGTTCGGGTATCATGAAATTAATGTCGGAATAACCCTGGCCGTGCGCGTTCGTGCGCTCGTTCACATCCATGCCGTCAACGCTGATACGCAGGTCGGTACCGTGGTCAAGGTTCATGCCCCTTAAGAAATATTGGTTGGCCTTGCCCTCGCCGCTGTGCTGTGTAACTACAAGGCCCGGGTCATCCTCCAGCATATCTCCTACCCGGTAATCCGGACGGCTCTGTATCTGCTGCTGCGAAACAGTCCCCTCAGTGGCCGAATCGACGGTGCCTACTAAATTATCGGTAGTATCAGACACCTCCACCGTATCCAACGTCTGGATTCCCCCCGCATATGCGGACGAAACAACCATTAAACTGCACAATATGATAAAAAATATTCCTACTCGCACTCTAAAAATCTCAATCATGACACAATCTCCTGAATATCGTGTTCTTTATACGCATACGATTTATATATTAGTATTACTAAGAAAGTCAAGAAAAATTACGCAGGTTATTGGCCATCTTTCTTTATTATAAATATCATCCCGGAGCCGGAGTTAAGCGCCTCAGTCAAGACCGAAAGGAACCTTATGACCCTCCTCTCAAACCTGCCTATCTCGCGGGTCTTACCCGAAGACTCCTTGTGATAGCCCCAGGTATCCCTGGACCAGGCCGGGAAACTCTTGTCTATCCTCCTGACCACCTTGAAACCGGCCTTGGCGAAAAGGCCGTTTATAGTCCTGGGAGTAAAGTTATAAAGGTGCCTGGGCAGGTCGGCAAGCGCCCAGTCGCCGCCGAAGACCTTTCTCTCGATGCAGTCGAAATTGGGGACGGCAACTATCATATTCCCGTCATCCGCCAGGAGTCCCCTGGCCTTTTTTAAGACGCTCAAGGGGTCTATCGCATGTTCCAAAACCCACCACATGGTTATTATGTCATAGACCTTCGGAATGTCGAGCTCGAGGAAATCGCCTGTATATACTTCCAGGCCCTCCTTCCGCGCGAGATGTTTTATCGTATCGTCATGTACTTCCACGCCTGCGGCATCCCAGTTGTTCTTTTTCAGGAAGGTGATGAACCGTCCATTCCCGCAGCCCACGTCGAGCAGGCGTCCCCTGCGGACAAACATCAGGGAATAAAGCCTGTAGTCCCGCCTTATCCTGAGATAGTCCCCGAAATTTCTTACAATCCTCGCAATCCCCGGCGCGCCTTCAAACCCGAGCATGGAGTCCATGGCCTTTTTCTTTTTCTCGCTGACGGAGATTGACGAGAGGTTCTCTCCCTCGACCAGATATGTCTCCGGATAAAATAATTGCAGGGATGTTTTGTCGGGTCTGGGGTTGACAAAACAAAGCCCGCACCCGCCGCACCGGACCAGGTTGTATTCCCCGCCAATACCGTATAGCCTGTCGTGCCCCGACAGTACGACCTCATTTTTCTCGGAGCCGCAAAGGACGCAGGGGACGTATTCCATTACTATTGGAACCGAATTCTTATCGGCCATGACTATTCCTTTTCTTTCAGGTGATTTGGAAACCCGCCATTTACCAGCTTCGTATTTTAATATATTCCCCGGTTTTTATCCATTATTAAACTTATATTAAACGTACATGCAGGATGCAGCAATCCGGCCGGGTTGACACTCGGGAAAAATGCGGATAACCTTATCAAGCATGGAAAGGCGAGACTTCATCAAAAAATCGGCCTTGGCCATAGGCCTGGCCGCTTCACAAAAACTTTTTACAGGACTGGCGCCCATGGACACCATGACGACATCCGAAGGCCCGGGAAAAATAGACGGAATAACCTACCGCACCCTGGGACGGACCGGGGAAAAGGTATCGGCTTTGGGGGTAGGCGGAAGCCATCTGAGCAAGGTTAAGGACGAAATTGAGAGCATCAGGATAGTACATAGCGCCATTGACGCAGGCATCAACTTCATGGACAACTCATGGGACTACAGCGAGGGCGAGAGCGAAAGGCGGATGGGCAAGGCGCTGAGCCAAAACGGGTACCGCCAGAAGGTCTTCCTGATGACCAAGTTCGACGGCCGCACGAAGGGTGCGGCCCAGAAACAGATAGACGAGTCGCTCAAAAGGCTTAAAACCAACCATGTGGACCTTATTCAGATCCACGAGGTGATACGCATGGAAGACCCGGACAGGATATTCGCCAGCGGCGGGGCCATCGAGGCCGCGCTCGATGCGAAAAAGGCCGGCAAGGTAAGGTTTATTGGTTTTACGGGGCACAAGGACCCCCTGGTCCACCTCAGGATGCTCAAGGTGGCTAAGGAAAACGGCTTCAGGTTCGATACCGTCCAGATGCCGCTGAACGTAATGGACGCCCACTTCAGGAGTTTCGAGAAAGAGGTGCTCCCGAAGCTGGTCGCGGACGAAATCGGCGTTATCGGCATGAAGCCCATGGGCAACGGCTTCATCCTTGAGAGTAAGACGGTAAGCCCTACCGAATGCCTCCACTATGCCATGAACCTGCCCACCTCCACCGTCATTACCGGCATTGACAGCATGGAAATCCTCACACAGGACCTCGAGGTCGTCAGGACGTTCCGGAGGCTCACGACAAGACAGAAGGGCGAGCTTCTCGATCGAACGGCTGAAGCCGCCTCCCGGGGCGCCTTCGAGGGGTTCAAGACGACGAACGGCTTCGACGGAACGGCCAAGAACCCGGCCTGGCTGGGAGAAGCGGACAAGGGACCCGGCTAAGAGGGGGGTGTCCCTATGTCACTTTGCCGCGATCCCGACCACCCCGCACGCGACCCTCGGACCCGCGTTACCCGCCGGCTGCGAGACGAGGTCGTCTGCCATGGCGTGGACGATGACGCCACGGCCTATGATGGAATCGCGCCCCTCAAAAGAGATGAGCGGGTCGGTCCAATCGAGGTGGGCCTTGCCGTCCTTGTCTGCCGTGACATTCCCGAAGTCGCCCACGTGGCGCTCCTTGCTCGTCGGAGCTCCGTGCGGCATCCCTTCCGGGTTGAAGTGTCCTCCCGCGGAATCCCCGTTCGGCGCGGAGCAATCGCCATACTGATGGATGTGAAAGCCGTGGAGCCCCGGCGTCAGCCCCTCCAGGTCCGCAACTACCTCGATGCCGTTCCGGACCTTGGTGAAGGTAACAATGCCAATGACCTTGTTGCCCGCGGTAGGGTGAAGGACCGCGACGGCTTTTACCACCTGTTGGTCACCAGCGGTCTGTCCGAAGGCGAAAGGAGCGGGGCCAAGGAGCAAGAAGGCACACACGGCAAGCAGCATGACGCTATTTCTCATAGGATCCTCCTTATGGAATCGGAGATGATGGGCGGTCCACGCGGCCCGTCGTCCCTTATCAAACATAATCATTCTCCAAGACGGCTCGCATGGGCTGCCGTCATCAAGCGCGCCTCCTGCAGTGTTTCCTAAGTCCCGGCGCTGAAGAAGGGCTCATGGCGCAAGGCTCGCCGTGGGGAGAATGAAGAGCCAAAAGAAGGAGAAAGAATGAGGCGTGCCAATGAGATCCGTCGTACTTCACTCGTGTTGGTCGCGGCCCTGGCGAGCGCTCTGTTCGTAACCGGATGCGCGAGCTCAGGCTCACCCTCCCTGGCCAATGCGCCATCTGTCGCCCGTCCGCACAGGGCAGCCTATCTCTCGCCGGAGGCGCTCCCCAACGGCGTTGAGGTGCTTCCACCTCCCCCGGAGCCGGGCTCGGCCGCGCAGGCCTTGGACGAAGAAATGAGCCGGAGGGCCCTCGCCCAGCGCAACACGCCGCGCTGGATGCTGGCGATCGAGGACGCCGACCTCAGGTTCCCGAAGGCGGTGGAGACGTTCTCCTGCGCTTTGGATGCGTCTGTGACAGAGGAGGACGCGCCGCACCTCTATCTACTGATGCGCAGGACTTCTTACGACGCAAGCCTTGCGACCGGCGCGGCCAAGAGTTACTACCACCGGATTCGTCCGTTCGTCGCAAACAAGGAGCCCATGTGCACGCCCGACCAGGAAGAATCCCTCATGGAGAGCGGCTCGTATCCTTCCGGGCATACGACCCTCGGCTGGATGTGGGCCCTGATCCTGGCGGAGATCGCCCCGGAGCGGATCGACGCGATCCTCTCGCGGGG
>JBEKYB010000095.1:0-6624 GCA_049511435.1 Nitrospirota bacterium
CATAGCGCGGGAGTCCAGGCTGCTAGAGCAGGAGCAGAGCCTGTCCTCCCAGTCTCAGCCGACCGTGACGGATATACCGGGCTTAAGCGAAAGGCTGGCCGAGAAACTGAAAGAGGCGGGCCTGGCCGACTTAGAAAAACTCAGCAATATATCCATGGAGGAACTTACGGCCGTGGAAGGGATAGGCGAGAAGACCGCCAAAAAGATTGTGGATGGGGCCAAGGAACTGCTCGGCCAGTAATTGCCCATAAATCGCGAGGAAAGCACATGCCGGAGAGAAGCTGCGTCTCCTGCAGGAAAAAGGGAACCAAAGAAGAGCTTCTGAGGCTTGTCGTCGGACCATCCGGCGTGGTGATAGACTACAGCGGAAGACTTCCCGGCCGCGGCGCGTACCTCTGCCCCGAGAAGTCCTGCATAGAGAAAGGCCTCAAGGAGGCCGCGCTTTCCAGGGCCTTCAAGAAACGGACCACTCCGCCCGGGCTGAATGATTTCTACGGGGAGTTGGAAGGAAAGGTTCAGAGAAAAATAAATTCGCTGCTCGGCATGGCCAGGAAATCCGGTATTGCCGCGGCGGGGTTCGATGCCGCTTCAGGGGCCATGGAGCACTATCCGGGAGGGGTCATCGTGACGGCGGAAGACATAGCGCCGAACACGGAAGGGAAGTTCATGGAGACGGCAGACGGGAAATATGCAGGTTTCTTCCGGTACTCCGATAAAGAGGGGTTAGGGCGGCTGCTTGGCGCGGACCCGGTGGGCGTGGTATATATTAAAAGTTCGGCTTTGAGCGTTGCTCTGAACAGAGAGATGGGGCGTCTCATCGACATACGCAGGGGGTGAGAAGGATATGGCAAAGTTAAGGGTATATGACCTGGCGAAAGAGCTCGGTGTCGAGAACAAGGTGATACTTTCCTTTCTCGAAAAGGAGAATATGGCGGTGAAAAGCCATTCTTCAAGCCTTGAGGACAACCAGGTAAAATTGATACGGGAACGCCTGGGAAAGCCCAAGGAAAAACCGGTCCGCGTGAAATCGGACGAGGTGCGGATGAGCCTTAAGCCTGCTGGCGGCCTGACGGTGAAAAAGCCGGCGCCCGCCGAGGCGGAGGATACGGCGCCGTCCGTGCGGCCCGCCGCCGCCAAGAAGGTGGACAGGGCCGCGAAAGCGGCAGAGCCGCTCGCGGGCTCGAGGTTCGGCAGGAGGCCGGGCATACCCGCAGTGCCGGCACGCCCCGAACCGACTCCGCAGCCCGAAGAGAAACCCGCGGAGACGCCTGAAATCGAAGCGAAAGCCCCCGAGATAGCGGCCGAGCCGGTCTCGACCCCCGAAAATGCCATGCCAGTGCAGCCCGAGATAAAAGAGGAAGGCAAGGCCGAGGAAAAACCCCAGGCCGTACCCGAGACTCCCGGGCCCGTGGCCCCGAAAGCAGAAGCCCCCATTGCCAATGCGGAGCCTCAGACTGCGGCCCCCGCTGCCCCCGTGAAGAAGCCGGAGACGATAAAACCCATCCCGAAATGGACGCAGGAGACGCCGCAGTTTACCGTAAAAACGGCCGAAGAGGCCGCCAAGGACCAGAAGTTGAAAAAACCGCACCCCAAAGGCCCGAAACCGGCAAGGCCCGAGGTCGAGGTCATGGAAGGCGTTGACCGCGTGCCGCTGATACCGGCCAAGCTCAAGAACAGGCTGCAGCCCATAAAAAAGCCTAAGGTGGCGGCGGGTCCGGAGCCCGACAAGACGCATATACGCAAGGATGGGCAGAAGTGGCAGAACTTCAAGACCATCCCACGGGGGAAAAAGGGCGGCAAGTTCAAGGGCGGCCAACCCGTCCATACGGAGAAGGCCGACGATCTGCAGTCGACCGTCGCCAGGAAGAAGGCCGTGAAAATTACGGAAGGCAGCACAATAAAGGACTTCGCCGATAAGATCGGCGTCAAGTCGGGCGAGATAATAAAGAAGCTGTTCGCTATGGGCATCATGGCTTCCATAAACCAGGCCATGGACGCGGACGCCGCCGTGTTGATAGCCGATACCTACGGACTTAAGCTGGAAGTAACGCCTATAACCGACGAGGAGGCCTTTGTGGAAGAAGAGCGTGACAAAGACGAGGACCTCGTCCACCGTCCGCCGGTAGTCACGATAATGGGCCACGTCGACCACGGCAAGACCTCTCTTCTTGACGCCATAAGGAAGACCAACGTCACCGAGGGCGAGGCGGGCGGCATTACCCAGCACATCGGCGCGTACAAGGTGAACCTCAAGGACAAGGACATAGTATTTCTGGACACCCCCGGCCACGAGGCCTTCACGGCGATGAGGGCGAGGGGCGCGCAGGTCACGGACATAGTCGTCCTGGTCGTCGCCGCCGAAGACGGCGCACGGCCCCAGACGATAGAGGCGATAAACCACGCGAGGGCGGCGAAGGTGCCCATCATCGTGGCGGTCAACAAGATAGACAAACCGGAGGCCGACCAGGAGAAGGTCAAGAGGGAACTCGCCGACCAGGGCCTCGTGCCGGAGGAATGGGGCGGAGATACCATCTTCGTGCCCGTCTCCGCCAAGAAGCGCATAGGCATCGAAAGCCTGCTCGAGATGATACTACTCCAGGCGGAAGTCATGGAGCTCAAGGCGAACCCGGACAAGATGGGACGCGGAACGATAGTCGAGGCGAAGCTCGACAAGGGCCGGGGCCCCGTGGCGACGGTGCTGGTATCGACGGGCACCATCAGGCCCGGCGACGCATTCGTCACGGGCCAGCACTTCGGCAGGATAAGGATGCTCTTAAACGACAAGGGCAAGAAGGAGAAGGAGGCCGGGCCGTCCATACCCGTCGAGGTTATCGGGCTATCAGGAGTGCCGCAGGCCGGGGATTCCTTCGTGGTGATGGAGGACGAGAAGAAGGCGCGCCAAGTGGCCCAGTCGAGGATGCAGAAGCAGAGGGAGGCGGAGCTGTCCCTGTCCAAGAGGGTCACCCTAGATGACCTGTTCTCTCAGATACAGCAGGGTGCCGTCAAGGAGCTGAACATCATAATAAAGGCGGACGTGCAGGGCTCCGTGGAGGCAGTCGCCGATGCGCTGATTAAGCTCTCGACGGACGCCGTGAAGCTGAAGGTCATCCACGGTTCGGTCGGCGCCATTACCGAGTCGGACATAATGCTCGCCTCGGCGTCGAACGCCATCATAATCGGCTTCAACATCCGGCCGGAGCCCAAGGCTGCGGCGCTTGCCGAGAGCGAAGGCGTAGACGTAAGGCTGTACAATATAATCTATAACGCGATAGACGAGGTCAGGGCCGCCATGGAGGGCCTGCTCGAACCCACCTTCAAGGAGAAGGTGACGGGCAGGGCCGAGGTGAGGCAGACCTTCAGCGTGCCGAAGGTGGGCATGGTTGGAGGCTCATACGTCGTGGACGGGTATATAAACCGCGCCGCGGCGGGTGTGCGGGTGCTCCGCGACAACGTCGTCGTGTATGAAGGGAAACTGGGCTCACTGAGGCGCTTCAAGGAAGACGTGAAAGAGGTGCAGACCGGCTACGAGTGCGGTATCGGCGTCGAGAACTTCAACGACATCAAGGTCGGCGACATAATCGAGGCCTATGAGATAGAGAAGCTCGCGGGCAAGCTGTAAGAGATGTTCGTGGGCGTCCTGACCATAGAGCTGCATATATTCGAGAGCGGCTCCCTGAAGAGCAAGCGTAGCGTGGTGAAGGGCCTTAAAGACAGGATAAGGAGCCGGTTCAACGTATCGGTCGCGGAGGTCGCCGATAACGACCTCTGGCAGAGGGCCACGCTGGGGGTCGCCTGCGTCTCGGGTGAAAAGGCGCACGCTGTAGAGATGCTGAACAAGGTCATGGACCTTGTCCGTTCCAATACCTCGGCGGAACTCATAGACTACCAGATAGAAGTGATGTAGCCGGGGGAACGATGGACTATAAGCGCGCTGACAGGGTAGGCGACCAGATAAGGGCTGAAATAGCCGATATCCTGCTCAGGAAGACCAAGGACCCGAGGGTCGGTTTCGTCACCATTACCAGGGTGGACTTAAGCGACGACCTCAAGCACGCCAAGGTCTTCGTGAGCATCATGGGCGACGAGAAGCAGAAGAAGGAAACGCTGAAGGGACTCAAAAGCGGGGGCCATTTCATGCGCGGAGAGCTCGGCAGGCGGCTCAAGATGAGGTACATCCCCGAGCTGGCCTTCTTGATAGACGAGTCCATAGAACGGGGCGCAAGGACACTGGACATACTCAGGAAACTGCAGAAGGAAGAGGAAGAGAAGAACAGGCCGGATGAATGATATCTCAGGCGTAGCGGAAGCCATAAAAAGTTTTAAGAGCTTTATAATATCCTCCCATGTAAGCCCCGAAGGCGACGCAATCGGCTCCCAACTGGCGCTTGCCCTTTCCCTGATGAAGATGGGCAAGGAGGTCCGGATAATAGACACGGACCCGGTCCCCGAATTCCTGAGGTTCCTCCCCGGCGTCGAACTCATCGCGAAGGGCGAAAGCATAGAGCATACGGCGGACGCGCTCATAGTGGTAGACTGCGAGCCCGCCAGGACGGGCATCAAGGGACTTGCCTCCGCCCCCGTGAAAAAAATAATAAACATCGACCACCACGTGACCAACCCGAAAACGGCCGACATATGGTGGGTAGACCCGGAGGCCTCCGCGGCAGGAGAGATGGTATACGACCTGCTGGTCTTAATGGGCGCGCCCATCGACAGCGACATTGCAACTAACCTCTACACGTGCATCTTCACGGACACGGGCTCTTTCAGGTATACGAACACGGACGAGGCGGCCCTCCTTAAGGCGTCGAAGCTCATCTCGTATGGGGTAAAAACCTGGGAGATAGCCGAGAACATCTATGAGACGAAATCGTTCGGCAGGATGAAACTTCTGGGCCTTGTCCTGTCCACCCTTGAGATTAGCGGGGACGGGCGGTTGGCCTGGGTATCCATCACGGAAGACTTCTACAGGCAGACCGGTACCTCCGCCGCGGACACGGACGGTTTCATAAACTATCCCCGGGCGGTGAAGGGCGTCGAGGTCGCGGTCCTTTTCCGGGAGCAAGGCGACAGGGTGAAAATAAGCTTCCGCTCCAAGGGGAGGGTGGACGTATCCGGGCTCGCGTCTTCGCTGGGCGGGGGCGGGCATCCCAACGCCTCCGGCGTGGTGTTCGCGGGAGACATGGAGCGCGCCAGGGCCTATGTGCTCCCGAAGGTGGCGGAGCTAGTAAAGAGCGTCTTAGGATGACCGTGGATGGCCTGCTCCTTGTTGATAAGCCGGTCGGCTGGACCTCTCACGACGCCGTCTCCTTCATGAGAAAGCTTATCGGCGAGAAGCGTATAGGACATACCGGGACTCTCGACCCGGGCGCTACGGGGCTCCTGATACTGCTCATCGGAAAGGCATCGAGGCTCGCCAGGTATTTTGAGGCCGACGACAAGGAATATCAGGCCGCGATGCGGCTGGGCGCGGAGACGGACACCCAGGACATGGAAGGCAAAATCGTCCGGGAGTGCCCTGTTCCGGAACTTGACCCGGAGGATGTGCTGCGGGTCTTTGGACGATTCACCGGCGAGATAGAGCAGGAGCCGCCGATGTTCTCCGCGATCAAGCATGAAGGCAAGCCCCTTTACAAAATGGCGAGGGCTGGCCAGGAGGTGGAGCGGAAGCTCCGGAGAATAAAAATAAACGCACTCGAACTAACAGGCATGGACGGCCCGTCTATAAGTTTCCGCGTGGCCTGCTCAAAGGGAACGTATGTCAGGACGCTCTGCCGGGACATGGGCATCGCCCTCGGTAGCTGCGCGCATATGGAATCATTGATAAGGACCAGGGCGGGGTCTTACAGCCTGGATAACGCGTTAAAGCTTGAGACCAGGCCTTCCAGGGAGGACGCCATTGGTAAAGTCGTCCCGCTCAAGGCGATGCTCCAGGAGGTCCCGTCCGCGGTGGTGACGCCCTTGGCGGCCGCGGGGATAAAAAACGGCGTCAGTCCTTCGGATGGTGGTTTTGAGGCAAATAGCGACCATGACATGCATGAGGGTCCTATCAGGTTAATGGACGAATCCGGGGAACTCCTGGCGATGGGCGAAACGGACGGGAAGTCGGTTTCCCTCAGGGTTGTCCTGGTATAAAAAAAGCTTTACAAAGCCCTGTCACTGTGGTAGTTTTCAAGGTTGGGGCCAAGTGGTTTTAGTGTTAAAGGATAGGGAGGAGGTGAATTAGATGGCGTTGGAGAAGGACATGAAGCAGGACCTTATCGGAAAATATAAAATCCACGAATCCGATACCGGCTCGCCGGAGGTCCAGATAGCCCTTTTGAGCGAGCGGATTAAATATCTGACCGAGCATTTCAAAACACACAAGAAGGACTTCCATTCAAGGCGCGGGCTTTTACAGATGGTAGGCCGAAGGAGAAGGCTCCTGGACTACTTAAAGGACAAGAACGTCGAGCGTTATAAGACAGTCATTGAACGGCTCGGCCTCAGGAAATAGACAGATTGGAGAGATGACAAT
The DNA here is from genome assembly GCA_049511435.1 of Nitrospirota bacterium. Lineage (GTDB taxonomy): Bacteria > Nitrospirota > JACRHJ01 > JACRHJ01 > JACRHJ01 > JBEKYB01. The sequence continues at coordinate 6,518 of JBEKYB010000095.1, forward strand.
AAATGGTTCATAAAGTAGAAGGCAACGTGAGGGGAGCCGCGCTCACTATCGAGACCGGCCGGATAGCCAGGCAGGCGAGCGGCGCGGTCGTCATAAAATACGGCGAC
>JBEKYB010000096.1:0-6489 GCA_049511435.1 Nitrospirota bacterium
GGCCAATGCCCGCTCGAGCGGGGTCGTGATCTGCTGCTCCACTTCCTCGGCGGCCAGTCCCGGCGCCTGGGTCGAGACCTGCGCGGTGACATCGCCTATGTCCGGATACGCCTCGACCGCCATTTTTGTCCAGGAGTAATAGCCGAAAACGGCCAGCAGGATCGCCACCATCAGTACGACGAGCCGCTTTCTGAGGCAGATGCTGATGATGCGGTTAATCACTTAGCAGCACCCCTCCCTTGACGATGACGCGGTCGCCCGGACTTAAGCCCTGATCCACCCGCGCGCCGTCGCCCTCTCCGTATCCGGGAACGACCGGGCGCTTGATGAAAGTCCAGGGACTGACCTCGACAAAGACGACGGTGCTGTCGTTGTCCATGAGCAGGGCCGAATTCGGCACGAACACGGAGGACTTCTGTGGTACATTGAAGCTCGCATTGGCAAACATATTGGGTTTGAGCCTTCCGCCAGGATTTGAGAAGGCTATCCGCACCTTGCTTCTGCGCGTGTCCGGTTCCATCACATCGCTTACGAATGAGACGCTGCCGTGAAGGACCTGTCCCGGGTAGGCCGGGAAGGAGACATCGACGGACTGCCCTTTGGCGATATGGGCAATGTCAATCTCCGGCACGTTGGCCGTGACCCAGACGGAATCGAGGTTTGCAATCGTCATGAGCGATGCGGTCAGGTCATTGACGACGGCACCGGGCGCGGTCGTGAGCGCGGTGACGCTTCCGGTCATCGGCGCGGTAAGCGTCAGGAGGCGCGGCCCGTCTTTGGGCTGCGCCGTAACGCCGATCTGCCTGAGGCGCGCTTCGGCGCGGTTGAACTCGGCGCTGGCCTGGGCGTAATCGCTCTCGGCCTGTTCAAGGTCCTTGACGGCGCCGGCGCCGGCTTTATTCAGGCCGCGTGCGCGCTCCAGGGTGCGCCCGGCGTGTTGCAGCGCGTCGTGCGCCTTGTCGTCGTCGGCATAGGCCTGGGCCAGGTCGCCCGACTCGATTACGGCGAGCTGCTGGCCCTTCACGACGCGGTCTCCCAGCCGGACCGAAAGCCTGACCACCTTGCCAGCCACCGGCGGCAGGATGTTGACCGTGCGCGCGGGGTCGGCCTCCACCGCGGCCGGTACCGGCAGTGCGTGGGGACCGCTTTTCACAGTTACCTCCTGCACGACCAGCCGCGAGCGAAGCCCTGAGCCCTCGGGTACGATGAACCGGTCGCCCTGGCGGACAAAGGCGGGCGACGGCGAAATGCTTTCCTCGGCGGCGTGGCCGGCGGAGCCGGACATGCGGGTCCCAAACCCGACGCCCAGTGCGAAGATGATTATCACTGCGCCCAGAACGGCGAAACGCTTTCGCTGCGGGTGGCGATTCAGGGAAGACATACAATTACTCCTTTAGTGAAGAGTGCGAGGACGCGGTAAGTATTTCCGTCTTTCATGCGGCCCCGTTAATGGAAATGGTCCCGGGCGTCCCGAAGTGGCCTGTCGCTACGCCTCTACTTGACATCGATTGTCAATATCATTATCATAAAGTCCGGACCGATGTCAAGAAATAATATTGATAAACAAAAAAATCCCCCGGCCGAAAAGGCCGGGGGATTAACCGTTTTAATAATCCTCTGGTCGTGCGCCCTGAACCCCTTTATCGTCGGAGGCTGCATCAGGGACAACTTGGCAGGTCTTCTGGCTCCCGGGTCTTCCTAATCCCCACGCCTTCCCATCCGTCAAACCGGACAGTGGCATCTGATTGGGTTTCGTAACCGGTTACAGCGGCGGATCCGCTCCTGATTCTAACAGGATTCCCTATTAAGCCCTTTTTGAGGGCGCCAACTTTTGAAAGGTTAACCTAATCTAGTTTTTAATGTCAAGAAAAAAACGGTCCGGGCCTGCCTGCTTCCCGACGCCTTTAAGCGGGATGAATAACCTGAACGTGCTCCCCTCGCCGACTTCGCTCTCGACCTCGACCCGGCCGCCGTGCGCCTCGGCGACCGCCTTGACGATGGAAAGTCCGAGGCCGGTGCCTTTCAGTCCGGCCGTCCCGGGGGACCGGTAGTAACTGTCGAATATCTTGGCATGTTCCTCGGCGGGTATGCCGGGGCCGGTATCCGAGACGGATATTATTATGAACCTTCCGGCCTCCTCCGTAATGCTCCCGGCCTCAAGAGTTATACTGCCACCCCCCGGGGTATACTTGACTGCGTTGCCGAGCAGGTTTAAGACCGCCCTCTGCATCAGCCACGGGTCCATCATTACCTCGGGCAGGCCGTCCTCTATCCTCACGCCGCAGGTAAGCTTTTTCGTCTTGCAGACTACATCCAGCTCCTTCTGTGCATCCAGTACGATGCGGGACATATCCGCCGGCTTGACTTCGAGCGTGAACGTGCCGGACTGCATCTTCGAGAGGGTAAGGAAGTCTTCCACGATGCGCAGGAGCTTTTCGCCGCTGTCGTTTATCGCGCGGACCATCGATTTAACGCCCGCATCCAGCTTGTCGGGCTTGTCTGTCAGCATCAGCTCCGAGTAGCCCAGTATCGAAGTGAGGGGCGATTTTATGTCGTGGGTCACCATGGCGTAGAAGTTCGAGCGCTGCCTTTCCAGCTCTTTTCTTTCCGTAATGTCGAGGAGGGTGCCTATGACGGAGAGCTGCCCCTGGTATACGGTCAATGAGCCGAAGGCCTCGACGGGGATATGCCCGCCGTCTTTTTTGAGCATGCGGAGCTCGTACCTCATGCCCTTTACCTCGCCGTCCAACCTCTTGCGGAGGTTTTCCCGGACGAGGTCCCTGTCGTCGGGGTGAACCGCGTTAAGGACGGTCTTCAGGCCTAACATCTCTTCCTTCGAATAACCCAGCATCTGCGCAATCTGTTTATTGCAGTAGACGTACCGGTCGCCCTGGATTATATAGACGCCGACGAGCGCATCCTCGACGAGCGCCCGGAGCTTCTCGTCCAGCTCCCTGGCCTCCGCCTCGGCCCGTCTCCGCCGCTCTTCCATCTCCATGATCCACAGGGAATAGGATATGTTCATCGCCAGCTCGTCCAGCAGACGCACCTCTTCGTCGTCGAAGAAGTGCGGCTCCGAGGCGTATACGGTGACGACGCCGACCGCCTTGCCCTCGACGACCAGCGGGAAGGCCGCGCTTGAGAGGTAGCCGCGCCTTAGGGCCTCGTCCCGCCACGGCCGCATTGAGGGGTTATCCTCTGTATCGTGGTTAATGGAATGCATGGCGGTGCGGACGGCTGTGCCCGTAGGGCCCGCGCCTTTTGGAATATCGTCGATGGATACCGCGAGGTTATCCAGGTATCCGTCAACAAGGCCCGCGCTGGCGACGGGCCTGACCGCCCTGGCGGTCTCATCCGCGAGGCCGACCCATGCCATCGGGAAAAGCCCTTTTTCCACGGCGATGCGGCACGCGCCGTCGAAAAGCGTCTGCCGGTCTTTTGTCCTTACTATAAGCTGGTTCACTTCGCTCAGGAATGCATAGACTCGGTTTAGTTTCTTAAGCCCCTCCTCGGCCCGTCTTCTCTCCCTGTGCTCCTCCGCCTCGTGCAGCGCGCGGGTCACGGACTGCGCGAGGCGCGAGAGCCTGTCCTTTACGACGTAATCGGTAGCGCCCTTCTTCAGGGCCTCGACGGCCACCTCTTCGCCTAACTGGCCGGAGACGAAGATATAAGGGATGTCGGGGCATATGTCCATCGCTATCTCCAGCGCCATGACGCCGTCGAAAGCGGGGAGCATATAGTCCGCGATTATTATGTCGTACCCGCAGCCCCGAAGGGCCGATGTAAAATCATCCCTAGTCTGCACGCGAGTGCTCTCGAAGGCCAGGCCCCCCCTTTCAAGCGCGTGCGTCACGAGCTCCGCATCGAGGTCGTTGTCTTCCAGGTGGAGTATGCGGATGGGCTTTTCCATTATTTCCTTTCTTTTTTGGCGCTCCCGACCGGCGGTTCGTTTATTACGGCCCAGAAGGCCCCGAGCGTCTTTATCGCGTCCACGAACTCCTTGAACTGCACCGGCTTGACGACGTAACCGTTGGTGTTCAGGTTATAGCTGGCTATCAGGTCCTTGTCCTCGCGGGAGGAAGTCAGCACGACTACCGGCATCGTCTTTAAGTTGTCGTCCGATTTGATCTGCCTCAGGACCTCGATGCCGTCCACCTTGGGCATCTTGAGGTCGAGCAGCACCACCGCGGGGTTGCCCGGCGCGCGCATCTTGAAATCACCGCGCCGGTACAGGTAGTCCAGGGCCTCGGCCCCGTCCCGGGCCACGACCACCTCGTTCGCCAGGTTGTATTCCGACAGGGCGGCGAGGGTCAGCTCGATGTCGTTGGGGTTATCCTCGACCAGCAGTATCCGTTTGAGTTCCGCCATCATCATGGTTGCGTTTCCTTTCTTGCAGTTCCGAGTGTGAAATAGATTGTGGCGCCATTGCCAACCGAGCCCTCGGCCCATGTCTTGCCGCCGTGCCTGCTTATTATCCGGCGGACATTGGCAAGGCCAATCCCAGTCCCTTCAAACTCCTCGGTCTTGTGCAGGCGCTGGAACACGCCGAAGAGTTTATCAACGTACTGCATGTCGAACCCGACGCCGTTGTCCCGCACGTAGAATACGGCTTCGCCATCGTCGCCGGGGTACGAACCGACCTCGATGACCGCATCGGGTTCCTTCCGTGTAAACTTCACCGCGTTCGAGATGAGGTTCTCCACGGCGAGCTTCAGCATGGAAGGGTCGCCCTGCACCGGCGGCAGTTTCCCGACCTTCCAGGTTATTTTTCTCCCCTTGGTCACATCCCCAATATCCTGGATTACCTTATCCACCAGGCTCCCGAGGTTGACGTTTACGCTGTGCATCTCCGAGCGGCCCATCCGTGAGAACGCCAGGAGGTCGTCTATGAGGCTCCCCATCTGCGAGGAGGCCGCAGCGATGGTATTCAAGAGCCTTGTGCTCTTTTCGTCGGCCGTGGCCCCCATGTTCTTCCTGAGCAGGTCCACGAACCCCTGCACGTGCCGAAGCGGGGCGCGGAGGTCGTGCGATACGGAATAGGAGAACGCCTCCAGTTCCTTGTTCGAGACGGTAAGCTCCGCCGTCCGGAGCAGCACGCGGCGTTCAAGGTCCTGGTTCAGGTTCCTTATCTCCTCTTCGGCGCGCTTTCGCTCGGTGATGTCGCGGGTCAGCTTGGAATACCCCTTGAGGTTCCCCGCCTCGTCCCTGAGCGCCGTTATGACCACGTTAGCCCAGAACCTCGTCCCGTCCTTACGGACCCGAAGGCCCTCTTCTTCTAAACTGCCCTTCGAAGCGGCCATTTCCAGCTCGCGGGCGGGTTTACCGCTCCTTATGTCTTCCTCCGTATAGAAGCACCTGAAGTCTTTCCCGAGTATTTCCTCGGGGGCATAGCCCTTAATGCGCTGGGCGCCCTCGTTCCAGAAGATAACGCGGCCCTCGGTGTCGAGTATTACAAAGGCATAGTCGGTCGCGTTCTTTATCATGAGGCGGAGCCGCTCCTCGCTCTCCCTTACCGCCTCCTCCGAACGTTTGCGCTCCGTGATGTCGTTGAATAGGATGGCGACCTGCCGGTTTTCCGGCTGGCCGAAGCGGAAGGCGTAAACGTCATACCAGCGGTGCAATTGTTCGGCGCGGTTCTCGAAGCGTTCCGGTTCGCCCGTCAAGGCAATCCTTCCGTAAATCTCGAACCAATGCTCTTCGTGCTTCGGGGCAATCTCGCGCATACTCTTGCCTTGGGCATCGACGATTCCAGTCTGTCTCTCGAACGACGGGTTAACCTCCAGAAAACGGTAATCGACAGGCTTATCGTTTTCGTCGAATATCATCTGTACGATGCAGAAGCCTTCGTCAATCGTATCGAACAGCATGCGGTAACGTTTCCCGGATTCGTGCGCCTCCGCCGTGCGCAACTCGACCAGTTCTTCGAGGGAGTCGCGGTATTTGATAAGCTCCTCTTCGGCGCGGAATTTCGCCAGGGCCACGGCCAGGTATCCCACAAGCTTCTCCCACTCGGAGATGGCCTCGGGAGTGAACATCCCTTTACGACGGTCGTTCAACTGGATAAGCCCCAGGCTGTCCTCGCCGATTTTCATGGGTATGAGCGCCACCGACTCGTACCCCTCGCCGTTGCAGCGGTTCCGCGTACGGACCTTGCGGTCGGTCTCGGTGGTGCTTACTAACAGTTCCGTCGTGCAGTTGCTCCAAAAGCTCCCCCCGGCCGTGAAGAAGGGCTTCGAGGTGTCGAACCGCCCGCAGATGACGTTCCCGCACATGCATGCGAGGACGGGGTTGCCTATATTGTCCCTTATGACCACGCCGGAGTCGTCGCAGGCGCAAAGCGAGTTCTCCATCTTCACGAACTCCTTCGGGAACCCCCTTGCCTCATAGTATGGGTAATCATCTCCATCATGAAGCCGGATGCCCACGGCCTCGCAGCCGGACTTCTCCTGGAAGAAGGTCGACGCCGCGCGGATAAGGCCGCTGCTCCCC
>JBEKYB010000097.1:0-6405 GCA_049511435.1 Nitrospirota bacterium
GGCCGAAGCGGGCATAGACCCCTCGCGCCGGGCCGAGACGCTGTCCATCGGCGAATTCGGCATGCTCGCCGAGATTTTATTTGAACTTTCCCCGGCCAGGTGATAGTATAAGCTCACGGAATCAATCGTTTATCCTGTTTCGTCACTATGAAATGGCGGAAGTGGTGTCATTTTGTGAGGTATCGTAATGTTCCGTAGTCAGCCAACGCCCTAAGGAGGCGGGCAGATGGCTACTTCACTACGATAACTCACAAAATGACACTACTTTCGCCCATTGAGAAAGGAATCCTGAATCGGAAATGATTGAAAATAACGGAGGCTCTTTATCGGTAATCCCGTTAGGCGGAGTGGGCGAGATAGGCCTCAACTCCACAGTGTTCGAGTACGGGGACAACATGATACTCGTAGACTGCGGGTTGATGTTCCCGGAGGACGAGATGCTGGGGGTGGACATCGTCATCCCGGACTTCAGCTATGTCTATGAGAATAAAGATAAACTGAAGGGCATATTTATCACGCACGGCCACGAGGACCACACCGGGGCGCTCCCCTATCTCCTCCGCGAGGTGAACGTGCCTGTCTACGGCACGCGGCTCACGCTCGGGCTGATAAAGGAGAAACTCAGGGAGCATGGGCTGGAGGACAAGGTCAAACTTATCCCGGTCAGGCCCAGGGACATCGTCACGCTCGGGCCGTTCGTGGTCGAGTTCATCCGCGTCACGCACAGCATCGTGGACGGCGTGGGCCTGGGGATAACCACGCCGGTCGGCAGGGTCGTCCATACGGGCGATTTCAAGATAGACCCGACGCCCGTGGACGGGGAGCTCCTGGACTTCAACCTGTTCTCGGAGTATGGCCGGAAGGGCGTCCTTTTGCTCATGTCTGACTCCACGAACGCGACCAGGGGCGGCTTCACGTTTTCGGAGAAAGAAGTAAGGCGGGCATTCGAGGAGATTTTCGCGAGGGCGAAAAAGAGGATAATAATCGCCTCCTTCGCCTCCAACATACACCGCATCCAGCAGGCTGTGGACGTCGCGGCCATGTTCGGCCGCAAGATTCTCTTAAACGGCAAGAGCATGGTGGACAACGCCCGTATAGCATCGGACCTGGGCTACCTGCATATCCCGGAAGGGATGTGGATGAAGCTCGAGGACTTGAAGAACATCCCGGACGAGCAGGTGGTCATTATCACCACCGGCAGCCAGGGCGAGCCGATGTCCGCAATGAACCGGATGGCGATGGACGAGCACAAGCATATAAAAATCCGGCCGGGCGACACCGTCATAATTTCCGCTAAGATAATACCCGGCAACGAGAAGTCCATAGCCCGGATAATCAACCACCTCTTCATGCGCGGGGCCGACGTCGTCTACGAGAAGACCTCGGAAATCCACGTGTCCGGCCACGCCAGCAAGGAAGAGCTGAAGCTGATGCTGAACATCGTGAAACCGAAATACTTTATCCCCGTGCACGGCGAGTACCGCCACCTCATCTCCCATGCCACCCTGGCCAAAAAAGTCGGCATACCCGAAGAGAACATCTTTATCTTGAAGGACGGGGACATAATGGAGTTTACGGAAGGCGGGGCGGCCCGGGCCGGTTTTGTCGGCGCGGGGAGGGTATTCATCGACGGCAAGGGGATAGGAGACGTCGGCGACGAGGTACTAAGAGACCGGATGCGGCTCGCCCACGACGGGGTCGTAATCGTCATAATAGGCATAGAAAAGCTTACCGGCAAGCTGGTGTCCGGCCCGGATATCATATCCAGGGGTTTCGTGTTCGAGGACGCCTCCCAGGAGCTAATGCTCGAGGTTAAGGACCTGGTGGGCGACATACTCCTCCAGATGACCCCGGAGACAAAGTCCGAGACCTCGCTAGTCCAGAGCACGGTGCGCTCCGGGCTAAAAAAATTCATAAAGAAGAAGATGGACCGTCTTCCCATGATACTGCCGATAATTATGGAGATATAGCATTTTATTAATGATATAATGGTTTGTAAACGGGGAGGGCCGTGATGGAAGAGGATGCCCTTGAGATTTTAGGTATAAAATTTAAATCAAGGCTTTGGGTCGGCACGGGCAAGTACGCCTCTTTCGAGCAGACAAAGGCGGCGGTCGAGGCCTCGGGCGCGGACGTAGTCACTGTGGCGGTCAGGCGCACGAATATCCTCGACCGGGAGAGCGAGAACCTCCTGGACTTCCTGGACCCAAAGGTTTACAAGATACTGCCGAACACGGCGGGCTGCTTTACGGCCGAAGAGGCGATGCGCTACGCGCGGCTGGCGAGGGCGGCCGGGGTATCGAACATGGTGAAGCTCGAGGTCATCGGCGACCCGCTCACGCTCTTCCCGGACAACGAGCAGCTACTCTACGCCACTAGGGAGTTGGTCAAGGACGGTTTTATGGTATTCCCCTACACAACCGACGACCCGGTGATGTGCAAAAAGCTTGAGGACTCGGGCGCGGCCGCCGTCATGCCTCTTGCCGCTCCCATAGGCTCGGGGCTTGGGATAAGGAACCCTTACAACATAAAGATTATCCTCGAGATGGTAAAGATACCGGTCATAGTTGACGCCGGGGTCGGGACCGCATCGGACGCCGCTGTGGCCATGGAGCTGGGTGTAGACGCAGTCCTAATGAATACCGCCATAGCGGGGGCCGCGGACCCGGCGTCGATGGCGCGGGCGATGAAGCTTGCGGTAGAGGCCGGGCGTCTTGCGCTTAAGGCGGGCAGGATTCCGCGCAGGCTTTACGGTTGTGCATCAAGCCCGCTTGACGGGATGATAGTGTAACAAATAACGAGTTCCATGAAAGGAAGGCGGGGATGGTGGAGCAGGAATTTCTTTCTCATTTCAGGGAGTTCCTCCCGAGGCTGTTTTTTTATCTCGCCGTCCCGTTTTACCTGGGCCTTCAGCTGACCACGATAGCGCGGGAAGAGCGGAAATCCGGAGCAGTAGGGAACGCGGGGAGCTTCGCCCTTGATTTCCTGGGGCTCGTCTTCGCGGTCGGAATCCCGGCCTTCATGATAGTCGGCTCCATGCTGGTGTACAAGTTCGGGGAGCATTACCCCGTCGAGATGGGAGGGCTTTTCCGCTACGGCCTGATGTTCCTGTTCTTCGGGATGTGGTGGCAGTTCTTCGCCGTCATGGCCATGAAGGCGTACCGGGACCGGGACAAGGACATAAGCAGAATGAAGTACCTGCTTTTCTATATTGGCGCGAGCGTGTTCATCTCTCTGGTCGCTTTTTTGGGTGGAGAGTGGTTCCTGAAATGGATGTCGCTGGTATTTCTGGCCTTCGGGGCGCCGCTTATCTTTCTATCGTCCCGGAAGATGTCCATTGCGTTCTGGGCCGCGGCTGCGGTCGCTTTCCTGGTCCAGACGGCGGGTTTCATATACGTCTCATCCATGATATGATATGGATTTTTGTTTTTACCTGATAACGGACAGAAAGGCGGTCCGGGAGGAAAAGACTCTCGAAGACGTACTTGAGCGCGCCTTCGAGGCGGGGGTCAAGGGCGTGCTCCTCCGCGAGAAGGACCTGCCGGACAGGGACCTCCTGAACCTGGCGGAACGCATCCGGGACCTCACTCTCCGGCACCGGGTGCGCCTCCTGATAAGCGGACGGACGGACATCGCCATGGCCGTGGGGGCGGACGGAGTGCACCTGTCGTCCGGGAGCCTGCCGCTCGGGCCGGCGAGGGAGATAGTGGGGGTGGAGAAATATATCGGGGTGTCCACGCATTCGCTGGGTGAGGCGAGGCGGGCCGAGGACGAGGGCGCGGACTTCATAACCTTCGGGCCGGTCTACCATACTAAGTCGAAGGAAGCGTACGGGCCGCCGAAGGGCATAGAGGAGCTCGGGCGGGTCTGCACCGAGATAGAGATACCGGTGTTCGCCCTGGGCGGGATAAACAAAGAAAACGTGACAGACGTGCTGAAGGCGGGCGCATTCGGGGTAGCGGCGATATCCGCAGTCATATCGGCGGAAGACCCAGCCGCGGCCGCCAGGGGGATTATGGACAAAATACGCTCGTTCAAGGTTAGAAGGTGCATCTGATGACCCAAATGCTTGAGGCAAGGAAGGGTAACATAACGCCGAACATGTCGGCAGCAGCCGCGGCCGAGGGTATCCGGCCCGAGCTCATAATGGAAGGAGTCGCCGCGGGGACCATCGCGCTGGCGAAGAACAGCGTCCATACCGGCATCGCCCCGCTCGCGGTCGGGAAAGGCACCAGGACCAAGATAAACGCGAACATCGGCACCTCGAAGGACAACTCCGACGTCGAGACCGAGCTTGGGAAGCTTAAGGCGGCGATAAGCCTGGGCGCAGACGCGGTCATGGACCTCTCTACGGGCGGGCCGATGGCCGAGATAAGGCGCCGGCTTCTGGCGGCCAGCACCGTGGCCGTCGGCACCGTGCCCATATACCAGGCTGCGGTCGAGGCGGCCGAAAGGCGCGGCTCCATCGTTGAGATGACCGGGGACGACCTTTTCCGGGTAATCGGGGAGCAGGCCGCCCAGGGGGTGGACTTCGTTACCGTCCACTGCGGCGTTACCGTGGAGTCCGTATCGAAGCTCAAGCAGGAGGGCCGGATACTGGACGTGGTTTCCCGGGGCGGGGCCTTTTTAGTCGAGTGGATGGTATATAACGGGAAACAGAACCCCCTCTACGAGGACTTCGGGAGACTCATTGAAATAGCGAAGGAGTACGACCTCGTGCTCTCGCTTGGCGACGGCCTCCGGCCGGGCTGCCTGGCGGACGCGACCGACCGGGGCCAGATATCCGAGCTGATTATCCTGGGCGAGCTTGCCGAGGCCGCTTGGGCCGAGGGCGTGCAGGTGATGATAGAGGGGCCGGGCCACGTGCCGCTTAACCAGGTCGAGACGAACATCAAAATCCAGAAGGAGCTCACCAAGGGGGCGCCGTTTTATGTGCTGGGGCCGCTCGTCACGGACATAGCGCCGGGCTACGACCATATCACTTCCGCAATAGGCGGGGCGCTCGCCGGGATGGCCGGGGCTGACTTCCTCTGCTACGTGACGCCGAGCGAACACCTGAGGCTTCCGGATATCGAGGACGTGAAGGAAGGGGTCGTCGCCGCCCGGATAGCCGCGCACGCCGCGGACGTGGCCAAGGGCATCCCCGGCGCAATAGACAAGGATATCCGCATGGCCAGGGCTAGGAAGGCCCTCGACTGGGAGGCTCAGATAGCGCTTTCGGTGAACCCGGAAAGGGCCAGGGCGCTCCATACGCCCGGGCAGGGCGAAGGCAATGACGCCTGCACGATGTGTGGGGAGTTCTGCGCGATAAAGCACGTGCAGGAGTATTTCAAGAAATAACCTCACCCCCGCCCTATCCCCGGCTTGGGGTAAAAGGTGAGGGGTGAAACGGAGGACGCGAATGAAGTTATCTCTGTCAGGCATTTTCCGCAAGAAGAAGAGCGGTAATAGCACCCTGAGGACGCAGTTGAAGAAGAAATACGGGAAGAAGGGTTTCCCCAGGAAGGTGTACGAAGAGGAGGGATTGTCCAGGGCGGCCATCATGACCGTGGCCGATAACACGATGACCTCCTATGAGCGGATGGTGACCCTGTGGCAGCAGGTGCGCTACCTCGACCGGGCCAACATCCCAGGGGCCCTTGTGGAGTGCGGGACGTGGCGCGGCGGGGCGTGCGGGATGATGGCGCTTTCTCACATGTCGCATGGCAAGCCGCCCCATAGGGAACTGCATCTTTTCGACTCCTTCGAGGGCCTTCCCGAGCCGGACAAGGACAAGGACGGCGGCAAGGCCATAGAACTCGCCGAGGGGAGGGCGGAAGGCTCGCTTTCCGCCATCGGGTGCTGCGTGGGCAGCCTTGAGGAGAACCGGCGGCTGATGCACGAAGTGATAAAGTACCCGGAGAGCCTTACCTCCTACCATGTGGGCTGGTTCCAGGACACCGTCCCGGGCTTTTCGCGGCAGGCGGGCCCTATAGCCCTCCTGAGGCTCGACGGCGACTGGTATGACTCGACAAAGATATGCCTCGAAGCCTTTTATGACCTTGTCGTCCCGGGCGGCATCATCGTCATCGACGACTACGGGTACTGGTCCGGCTGCAGGCGTGCGGTTGACGAGTTCGTTGCGAAGCTCGACCGGCTCCCGTTCCTGAACCACATCGATATCTCGGCCAGGTACATAATAAAGGACTAGGCTAAAGGGCCGACCCGCGGGTCGTCCCCGGTAATAACGTAACGTTAACGGAAACCCGGTTCAGGGCCTTATAAAGGGGTTACTTGAAATTATCCTTATTGGCAATTGCATTAATGTTCGCCCTTGCTTCACCGGCCTTCGCCATGACCGCCCCGGAGTTGGCGGCGAGGCTCCAGGAGAGCTACGACAAGACGCGCGACAGCCGCACCATCCTG
>JBEKYB010000098.1:0-6336 GCA_049511435.1 Nitrospirota bacterium
GGCTGGGCGGAAAACACGAGAACCCAAAAAAAGACATGCCGTACGAGTCGGGCGTCATACCCACCGGGATTGCCAGGCTCAGGCTCCCCGTCCAGTTCTACCTGGTGGCTATTTTTTTTATAATCTTCGACCTTGAGGCGGTCTTCATCTACTCCTGGGCCGTGGCCTTCGACCTGCTCGGCTGGCAGGGCTATTTTTACATATGCTTCTTCATCGGAGCGCTTTTCGCCGGGCTCGTCTACGTCTGGAAGAAGAAAGGACTGGAATGGGGCCCGAGGGGAAGATAGCCGCCGGGGCCGGGGGAGGGATAGCGCTTGCTTCGGTCGAGGACGTCCTTAACTTCGGCCTGAACTGGGGCCGCAAGAACAGCCTCTGGCCGATGTTCTTCGGCCTCTCCTGCTGCTTCGTAGAGTTCGCGACCACGGCAACTCCACGCTACGACATAGCCCGGTTCGGCGCCGAGGTCCTGCGCGGCTCGCCCCGGCAGGCCGACGTGATGTTCATCGCCGGGACGGTATTCAAAAAAATGGCCCCCAGCATCCTCCGCATCTACGAGCAGATGACGGAGCCGCGCTGGGTCGTTTCCATGGGCTCCTGCGCCAATTCAGGCGGCATGTACGACGTATACAGCGTGGTGCAGGGCATCAACCAGATCCTCCCGGTAGACGCATACATACCCGGCTGCCCGCCCAGGCCCGAAGAGGTCATGCGGGCGCTCATCATGCTCCAGGAAAAGATAACCAGCGAAGAGCGCCCGCTACGGCCCGTTTTTCACATGAAAGGCGGGAACCAGGGCACTACCCGGCCCATTCTGGCCGAAGGCGTAAGCAAGTCCAGGGACGGCCGGGGGCCGGGCTACGAGGGCACCAAGATGCGAGGGACGGAGGTAACGCCGCCCAAGCTCTGGGGCAGCCGCGCCCCGTCAATGTGGACCCCGCCCGCGGCGAAATACCCTTTTCCCGACCGGATATCTTCGCTCATCGGGCCGCTCAGGGACGAGTTCGGGCCGTCGATAGTCGAGGACCAGACGGCGGGAGATATGTTCACGGTCAAGGCCCCGCCGGAGAAGCTGCCGGAGGTGGTGGCGTATCTTAAGCGCAAAGCCCCTGTAAGGTTTCAGAGGCTCGAGGACCTGACCGCGATAGACGAGTCGGCTCGCAGGCGCCGTGCCGACTTCAAGGACTTCACGCTCGTTCACACGCTTTTCTCGCTCGATGTCCCCGGGCACCTGAGGGTGAAGTCGGAGCTTTCAGGGGACTCGCCCATCGCGCCGACCGTCACAAAAGTCTGGCCGTCGGCAGACTGGTACGAGCGCGAGGTGTTCGACATGTTCGGAATAAGGTTTAAGGGCCATCCGAACCTGAGAAGGCTCTTGATGCCCGACTACTGGGACGGCCACCCGCTGAGGAAGTCGCACCCCTACAGGGCCACTGAGATGCGCCCGTATTCCAGAGAGGACGCCGGAGAACACGAGCCGAGGGATATCAGAAGCTTCCTGGCCCCGACAGGCGGCGAGGAGGAGAAGGACGTCATGTACCTGAACCTCGGCCCGCACCACGTCGGCACGCACGGCATAATCCGCTATGTGCTGAAACTTCGCGGCGAGGAGATACTCGACATGGCGGTGGACATCGGCTACCACCACCGCGCCGCGGAGAAAACCGGCGAGCGCCAGTCGTGGCACCAGTACATCGTGTACACGGACAGGGTCGAATACCTGATAGGCGTCAACAACAACCTGTCGTACGTCGGCGCCGTGGAGAAGCTCCTCGGGATAACCCCGCCGGACAGGGCGCAGTATATACGCGTCATGCTCTGTGAGCTCTTCCGCATATCGTCGCACCTGGTCTGGCTCGGCACGTTCGCGCAGGACTTGGGCGCAATGGCGCCTGTCTTTTACTGCTTCCGGGACCGCGAAATGATAATGGACATCGTGGAGCATATCACGGGCGGCAGGATGCACCCGAGCTGGTTCCGCATAGGAGGTGTGCAGGAGGACCTGCCGGGCGGCTGGAAGGCGATGCTCGAAGATTTTGTCAAGACGTTCCCGGCGCAGATAGACGAGTATGTGAAGCTATTGTCGCGGAGCGCGATATTCAAGGCGAGGACGAAGGGCGTGGGTGGGCTGTCCGCGGAGCAGGCCATCGACTGGGGCATGACCGGTCCGAACCTCCGCGCCTGCGGCCTGGAATGGGACCTCCGAAAGAAAATCCCGTACAGCGCGTACGGCGCGTTCGATTTCGACGTGCCGACCGGAGCGACCGGGGACTGCTACGACCGTTACCTGGTCCGCGTGGAGGAGATGCGCCAGAGCTTGCGCATAATAGAGCAGGCCGTGAAGGGTATGCCGCCCGGGAGATGGGTTACCGATGACTACAGGTACTGTCTGCCTCAGAAAGAGGACACCATGAAGGATATAGAGAGCCTCATCCACCACTTCGTGAACGTCACGCGCGGGATGACGCCGCCTACGGGCGAGGCATATTTCAGCATAGAATCCCCCAAGGGCGAGTACGGATATTACGTGGTCTCGGACGGCCTGAACTACCCGTACAGGGTCAGGGTGCGCGCGCCATCGTTCCCGCACATGCAGATGACCCCGATGCTATGCAAGGGCTGGTTCATCTCGGACCTGATAGCGATAGTAGGCGCGATAGATTACGTCATGGCGGACATTGACAGGTGACTATGCCGGAAATTGCAAAAGAGAGGATAGAGGAGCTCAAGGCTAGAGTGGCGTCAATGGAGCACCCGGACGAGGCGCTCGTAGACCTCATGCACGAGGTCCAGGCAGGGCTTGGATACTTGAGCGACGAGGGCGTGGAGCTTGTAGCCCGGATAGCGGGCGTTAACCCGATGAAGGTGGAGCAGCTCGCGACGTTCTATAACCTTATCTACAGGAGACCGGTCGGCAGGAAGGTCATACACGTCTGCGACAGCATCTCCTGCTGGGTGGTGGGCGCCGATGATATTTTCGAATACCTCAAGAATAAACTGGGCGTGGAACTGGGCGGGACTACAATAGACGGGGCCTTCACGCTCCTGCCCATCTGCTGCTTAGGCGCATGCCATGTCGCGCCCGCCATGATGATAGGCGAAAAGCTTTACGGGGACCTCACGCCGGAGAAGATAGACCGGATACTGGAACAAGAGCGCATATAGGACTTATGTTTACTCCCATCCTTACCAGAAATTTCAACCTCGGCCATCCCGCGAGCCTGAAGGAGTATGAGGCGTCGGGCGGATACCTGGGCCTAAGGAAGGCGCTCGGGATGACCCCGGAAGAGGCGACCAAGGAGGTACTAGATTCGGGCCTCCGTGGGCGGGGGGGCGCGGGCTTCCCTACCGGCCGGAAGTGGGGCCTCCTGGACAGGAAATCTCCGCCGCCCAAGTACTTCCTTGTGAACGCCGACGAGATGGAGCCGGGGACGTTCAAGGACCGCTTCATCATGGAGCTCGACCCGCACGAGCTGATAGAAGGCGCGCTCATCAGCGGGTATGCCACCGGCATCGACAAATGCTATGTCTTCATACGCTATGAATACGCGGAGGCGACTGATGCCCTGGACGTGGCGATGGCGGAGGCCAGGGACGCGGGGTATATCGGCGACAATATACTGAGCAGCGGCTTCAAGATGGACATGGTCATACACAGGAGCGCCGGCCGGTACGAATGCGGAGAAGAGACGGGGCTCCTGAACGCGCTAGAAGGGAAGAGGGCAAACCCGCGCTCGAAGCCGCCGTACCCGACGGTCAAGGGACTCTTTATGAGGCCTACCCTGGTCAATAACGTCGAGACCGTGGCCAACGTACCGCATATATTTTCTATGGGGGCGGAGGCGTGGAAGACCGTCGCCGTCTCGGAAGGCGGGGCGGGCGTAAAACTATACGGCGTATCCGGCAGGGTAAATAAACCCGGCCTGGTTGAGCTGCCTATAGGCACGCCGCTAAGGGAACTGATATTCACGCATGCGGGCGGGATGCGGGAAGGTTATACCTTCAAGGCCTGCCTGCCCGGCGGCGCGTCCACACCTCTCCTAACGCCCGACCACCTGGACGTGCCGATGGACTTCGACCCCGTGGCGAAAGTAGGCTCCCGCATGGGGACGGGCTGCGTCACCGTGCTCGACCAGACCTGCTGCATCGTGCGGGCGATGATAAACCTCCTGATATTCTTCCAGAGGGAGTCCTGCGGATGGTGCACGCCGTGCAGGGACGGTCTCCCGTTCGTCTTGGACATCCTTCAAAGGATTGAAGACGGCACCGCCGTCCGGGAAGATATCTCTATCCTGGAAGAGAACTGCGAGGTAATTTATCCCAACTCCTTTTGCGCCTTCGCGCCGGGAGCGGTTGACCCGGTAAGGAGCATGCTTAGACTCTTCCGGGACGAGGTCGATGAACATATTAATTTGGGGCGATGTCCGCTCAAAACTCGCTGATGGCTAAAATATGCCGAAACTTAAAATAGACGGCGTGGATGTCGAGGTGCCGCAAGGGACGAACGTGCTGGAGGCGGCCAAGCAGGTCGGGATAGTAATCCCGCATTTCTGCTACCACCCCGCGCTCGGCTCCGTCGGGGCGTGCCGGCTCTGCGCGATGAACTTCCTGGAAGGTCCGGTCAAGGGCGTGCAGGTAAGCTGCATGATACAGGCGGCCGACGGCATGGTCGTCTCCACGACGGACCCGGAAGCGGCCCGCCTTAGGCGGATGGTGATAGAGTGGCTGATGCTGAACCACCCCCATGACTGCCCGGTATGCGACGAGGGCGGCATGTGCCTCCTGCAGGACTATACCATTGCGGGCGGGCACGGCAGACGCAGGTACAAGGGGAAGAAGAGGACGTACAATGACCAGTACCTGGGAGAGTTCATATACCAGGAGATGAACCGCTGCATACAGTGTTACCGCTGCTCCAGGTTCTATCAGGACTACAGCGGCGGGGAGGACTTCGGGCCCATGCAGATTGCGAACAAGGTCTTCTTCGGCCGCTTCAGGGAGGGGTGGCTCGAGAGCGAGTTCCACGGGAACCTGGCCGAGGTATGCCCGACCGGGGTATTCACCGACAAGACATACCGCTATAAGGCGCGGCCCTGGGAACTCGAGACCGCGCCGTCCGTCTGCCCGCACTGCTCACTCGGCTGCAATGTCATCCCCGGCGCAAAACTGAGGAAGCTTCTGAGGATTGCGGCCAGGGAGAACCCGGCGGTAAACGGCTGGTTCATATGCGACCGGGGCAGGTTCGGCTACCGCTATGCGGGCAGGCAGGACAGGCCGCGGAAGGCGATGATAGACGGAAAGGAGACCGATTTC
The DNA here is from genome assembly GCA_049511435.1 of Nitrospirota bacterium. Taxonomy (GTDB): domain Bacteria; phylum Nitrospirota; class JACRHJ01; order JACRHJ01; family JACRHJ01; genus JBEKYB01. The sequence goes on from JBEKYB010000098.1 coordinate 5,311, forward strand.
TATTCCGCCATAGACGCGGCATCAAAGATGCTTGCGGACGCTAAAGCCAAAAAAGGAGCGGGTGCGGCCGCCTTCCTGGGCTCTGTCCGGGCATCGCTCGAAACGGATTACATGGTAGCGAGGCTCGCTGAGTCCATGGGCTCCGGCAATGTCTGCTATAGTTCGGACCCGGCCCGCGAGGCAAAGGACAGGCGCGCGGCAGCGAACCTCGTAAATGGCATGGGCCGCTCACTTCGGGGCGTTGAGCAGTCGGACTTAATTGTCGTCGCGGGCGCGGACCCGATAAACGAGGCCCCGATGCTCGCCCTCATGATGCGCCAGGCATGGAGGAGCGGAGCCAGGATAATGGCCATAGACCCGCGTCCCTTAAAGCTGCCCTTCGAGTTTAAGCACATTCCGACCCATCCGGACAGCATTGCGGACAGGCTCTCTGAAGCGCTGAAGTCGGAGCTGGGCGACAGCAAAAAACCCTTGATTGTGGCCGGGACGGACATAGCGGATATCGGCGTTATAGACCGCGCGGCGGAAGAGGCAAAAAACCTCAGGGCGGACGGAGTGGACTGCGGTCTTTTCTATACCATGTCCGGGCCGAACTCTTTCGGTGCGGCGCTTCTTGCGGGGGACGGGCCGGATTTCGACCGAGTGCTCGGCGGCATCCTTGCGGGGGATATCAGGGCGCTCGTAGTCGTCGAATCCGACCCGCTCGGGCGATACCCGGACGGCCCGCGGGCAGAAAAGGCGTTCTCTATGCTTGACGCCTTGGTGGTGATGGACTACCTGCCGACGGAGACGGCCAAAAAAGCGCACGTATTCCTTCCCTCCAGCGCCATACCCGAGCAGGACGGCATATTCATCAACCAGGAAGGCCGCGCGCAGGCCTTCGGAATGGCTTATGTGCCAGGTATCCCCGTTAACGATATGGGGCCGAAGCTTCATCCGCCGCGGGCGTTTTTCAGCGACGTCCCGGGCAGGTCACTTGAATCGTGGCGCTGGCTGCAGGAACTGGGCCGCATGGCGGATGGAAGG
>JBEKYB010000099.1:0-6311 GCA_049511435.1 Nitrospirota bacterium
GTACGCACCAGCTCGTGCGCCACAGGGTAGCCTCGTATTCGCAGCAGTCGCAGCGCTACGTGAAGGAAACGGAGTTCGATTACGTTATACCGCCGACGATAAAGAACGACAAGGAGCTTACGAAGGCGTTCTCGAAGTACATGCGGCAGGCGCAGAAGGCGTATGACGAGGTTATCGCGGGCCTGGCAAAGCAGGGCATAACCGGGGAGAACGCCCAGCAGGACGCGAGGTTCCTCCTGCCGAATGCGGCGGAGACGAAGATAGTAGTGACGATGAACGCGCGCGAGCTCCTGCACTTCTTCCGCGTGCGCTGCTGCAACCGCGCCCAGTGGGAGATCCGCGAGATGGCGACGGAGATGCTCATGGAGGCAAGGAAGGTCGCGCCGGTTATATTCAAGGACGCGGGCCCCGGCTGCCTGAAAGGAAAATGCCCCGAGGGCAAGATGAGCTGCGGGAAGCAGGACGAGGTAAGGGAGAAGTTCGGACTTGTCCGGGCAAAGAGATTGCCAGAAAAGGTTGTGGATTAAATGCCTCTCGGAGCGAGCTTGAGAGGTCTTGAGAAATAGACATGCCAGCTTATACTATTGCCGTAGCCGGGAAGGGTGGCACCGGCAAGACCACCCTTACGGGTTTGGTCATACGTTATTTGATAGAGAAGAGGAACGGACCGGTCCTGGCCGTTGATGCGGACGCGAATTCGAACCTGAACGAGGTCCTGGGCGTAGGATGCGGCGGCACGGTGGGGGAGCTCCGGGAAGAGGCCCTGGACACGGCGGGCGGCAGGCCGCACGGGATGTCCCTGGACGAATACCTCGACATGCGGATAGAGCAGGTGATGGTCGAGGCTAAGGGGTTCGACCTGCTGGTGATGGGCAGGCCCGAAGGCCCGGGCTGCTACTGCGCGGCCAATAACGTCATAAGGAAATACACGGACCACCTGCTGGACAGCTACCCGTACATAGTGACGGACAACGAAGCGGGGCTTGAGCATCTTTCGAGGCGGACGACGCAGGATACCGACCTCCTGCTGATAATATCGGACCCCTCCATGAGGGGAGTGCTCACGGCGGGACGGGTGAACGGGATAGTCGATGAGCTTGGCCTGAACGTGAAGAGGAGGCTCCTTATTGTGAACCGGACCGGCGGCGACGGCCTTCCGCCCGAGCTCAGGGACGCCGTTAGCAGGCAGGGGCTTACGCTCGCGGGGACAGTCCCTTCGGACGAAACCGTAACCAGCTATGACTTACAGGGAAAGCCGCTGGCGCATCTGCCCGAGTCGAGCGCGGCGGTGAGGTCGATGTACCGGATACTGGACAGCCTCCAGATACCGTGAAAATATGTCCAGGCATTTTTCCGTTATAGGGGCGGGCGTCGTAGGGACCGCGGTTGGACGCCTGCTCAGGGATAAAGGTTACGAAGTGGAAGGCGTCGTCTCGAGGGGCTTGGAAAAGGCCCGGAAGGCGGCGGCCTTCATCGGGGGAGGAAGACCCGGGACAGACATTGTCAACGGTGCTGCCGGCGCCGACTGGGTCTTCATCGCCACACCGGACAAGGCAATAGAAGATACATGCGGAAGGATTGCCGCGGGCGGGGGCTTTAAAAGAGGCGCCCTCGTCGCGCATTTCAGCGGGGCGCTCGGCTCAGGCGTCTTGGCCAGTGCCCGGGACTGTGGCGCCAGGGTTATCTCGCTGCACCCGATCCAGTCCCTGGCTTCAGTAGAGCAGGCAGTCAAGAACCTGCCCGGCTCCTATTTCAGTGCCGAGGGCGACCCCGAGGCCATGGGTGATGCTGCCGAGATAGTCGAGGCCCTGGGCGGGATGCTCCTGGAGATACCGACGGACAAGAAGCCGCTTTATCATGCCGGCGCCGTAATAGCCTCCAACTACCTGGTGACGGTAGTCGATTTCGCGGTGATGGTCTTTGTATCCCTCGGCATGAAACGGGAGGATGCGCTAAGGGCGATCCTGCCGCTAATCCAGGGCACGGTGAAAAACATCGAGAAGGTGGGCGTGCCCGACGCGCTTACCGGCCCCGTGGCGAGGGGAGACGTCGAGACGGTGCGAGGACATGTCGTGGCGCTCGCGAATGTGATGCCGGAGATGCTCGCCCTGTACAAGGAACTCGGAAGGCATGCGGTAGCGGTGGGCAGGGCGAAGGGGACGCTGGGCAGTGAGGACGCAAACAAGCTGATGGACATATTCAATCAATCATAGGAAAGGAGCAAGAGGGGGATGCTTATTATCGGCGAGAGAATAAACGTCATAACCAAGACTCAAAGACTGGCGATGCAGAACAGGGACAAAGGCCCAATCCAGCAGATGGCAAAAGACGAGGTGAAATGCGGCGCGGGCATGCTCGACATCAACATCGGCCCCGCCGAGGACAAGGGCGACGAGCTTATGGACTGGATAGTTAAGACGGTGCAGGAGGTGGCGCACGTGCCTTTGTGCCTCGATACGACTAACCCGCTCGCCATGGAGGCGGGGCTCAAGGCGCACGACAACACCTGGGGGCGAGCCATGATAAACTCCGCATCCGGCGAAGAGGAGCGGCTGAACATGATGATGCCCCTGGCCGGCAAGTACGGCTCTCTCATCATCGGCCTCACGCTGAACAAGCAGGGCATCCCGGCCCTTGCCGAGGACCGCTGCGCGATTGCGGCGGAGATAATGGGCAAGGCGGCGGAATGCGGCGTCCCCATGGAGGACATTTACCTTGACCCGCTCATCATGCCGGTGCCGTTTTCCCAGGAGAAAAGCCTCGAGTCCATACGCGCGATAAGGCTCTTCAGGGAGATGAACGACCCACCGATGAAGACCGTCGTAGGCCTGTCGAATATATCGAACGGCGCCCCCAAGGAGCTGAGGCCGCTCCTTAACCGCGTGTATACTGCGCTCCTGATGTACGAGGGGCTCGACTCCGCGATAATCGACCCCTTAGAGAAGGAGATGACCGACGTCATCAAGACCGTCGATGTTCTTTTGGGCAAGACACTCTATGCGCACAGCTACCTGGAAATGTAAAGGCAATTATATTAATCCCCCTTCCCCTTTACTTCCCCTCCCCACCTGTGGGGGAGGGGGCAGGGGTGAGGGACATAAAAGGAGGTAATATGGCATTCGTCGTTCCGAAGGAGACATTCAGCGGGAAGGTTTTCGAGGTCGAGATAGGCACGGGTCCGAAGGCCGTCAAGATAGGCGGCGAGAACACGCTCCCGTTCCTTTCGTTCGAAGGCGCTCTCCCGAACAAGCCGGTCGTCGCCTGCGAGGTGCAGGATGTGCCGCCGGAGGACTGGCCCGAGACGCTGCGTGAGGCATATAAAGACGTAAGCTCCGACCCAGTCGGATGGGCAAGGCACTGCCAGGACGCCATGGGCGCGCAGGCCGTGGCGCTCAGGTTAATCAGCACGCATCCGGACAGGCAGAACAGGACCCCGGAGGAAGCCGCGAAGACGGTATCCGACGTCCTGGCCGCGATAGATGTGCCGCTCGTGATACTCGGCAGCAACCACGCCGAGAAGGACGCACAGGTGCTGAAGGCGGCCTGCGAGGCGGAAAGGGCAGGAACTGCCTGATAGGCAAGGCCCAGGAAGCCAATTACAAGACGATAGTCGCCACGGCAATGGCGGCCGGGCACAAGATAATTGCGATGAGCGACCTGGACGTGAACCTCTCCAAGCAGCTCAACATACTCATCACCCAGATGGGTTTCGAGAAGGACAGGATAGTGACCGACCCGATGTCCTCGGCGCTCGGCTACGGCATAGAGTACACCTACTCCGTCATGGAGAGGATAAGGGGCGCATGCCTTATGCAGAACGACGCGACGATGTCCCCTCCGCTCATAAACGATATCGGCATGTACGTCTGGAAGGTGAAGGAGACGATAGCGCCAGAGTCGGACCTTCCGGACTGGGGCCCGGTGGCCGAGAGGGCGATAGGCTGGGAGACCACGACCGCGATGGGGCTTCTGATGGCCGGCTCCGATATGCTCATCATGAGACATCCCAAGGCTATCGCTACGGTGCGCATGATGATAGACGACCTTGCATAAAACAACCGACGGAAAGGAGATAGGATAATGGCTCTGTCCGGTGTAGAGATTTTCAAACATTTGCCGAAGACGAACTGCAAGAAGTGCGGCTTCCCCACATGCCTTGCTTTCGCCATGAAGCTCGCGGCCAAGCAGGCCTCTTTAGACCTGTGCCCGGACGCCTCGGAGGAGGCGAAGGCATTCCTGGGCGCGGCTTCCGAGCCCCCCATCCGCGCAATAACCATAGGGGCGGGGGAAAAGGCGCTCAAGGTGGGCGAGGAGACCGTGCTCTTCAGGCACGAGAAGAAGTTCATAAACCCCTGCGGGTTCGCTCTTCTGATTAAGGATACGGATGCGGATATAGAGGCCAGGGCCAAATCGGTGGCGGCGTCCGAGATAGAGCGCGTCGGACAAAAGCTGAGGGTCGAGCTGGTAGCGGTGCAAAACGAATCCGGCGACCCCGGAAAATTTGCCGATGCGGTGAAGAAAGTGACGGAAAACGCCCCGAACGCGGGCATAATCCTCATAAGCACGGATACCGCCGCACTCGAGAGCGCGCTTGGCGGCCTGGCCGGAAAGAAGCCGCTCATCTACGCGGCTACGGCCGAGAACGCGGACAAGATGGTCGCTATAGCGAAGGCCGCCGGCGCGAGCCTTGTGGTGAAAGCAGACGGCCTCGATGCGCTGTCCGGGCTGACCGAGAAAATAGCCGCCGCCGGGTTCAAGGACATGGTGCTAGACCCAGGCGCAAGGAAGTCCAAGGACATGGTGGAGCAGTATACCCAGATACGCCGGGCCGCGGTGAAGAAGAGTTTAAAGCCGCTCGGATACCCGGTAATATCCTTCGCCGTGGACAAGGACCCGTACGTAGAGCTGTCGTTGGCGGCGGTGGGCATAGCCAAATACGCATCGATCATCGTAGTCTCGGACATCAGCAGGTGGAAGACGCTCGCGATGATGGCGCTCCGGCAGAACGTTTACACCGACCCCCAGGTCCCGATGCAGGTGGGCCAGAATGTATACAAGGTGGGGGATGCGAAGGCCGAATCGCCGCTCATGATAACCACGAACTTCTCGCTCACGTACTTCATTGTCCTGGGCGAGGTGGAGAACTCGAAGGTTCCGGCATGGCTCGCGGTGATGGAGACGGAAGGACTTTCGGTATTGACTTCCTGGGCCGCCGGGAAGTTCACAGCGGCGAAGATAGCGCAGTACATACAGGAGTCGGGAGTGGAAAAAAACGTCTCCCATAAGGAGCTCATAATACCGGGTTACGTCGCCGTGCTCTCCGGAGCGCTGGAAGAGAAGCTCCCCGGTTGGAAGATAACGGTTGGGCCCAGGGAGGCAAACGCGCTTCCCGCATTCTTAAAGAACAAATCTGCAGCCGCATAGGCGGGAGGAGGTTGGTTTTATGTCAAGACATATAGCAGCAGCGGCCATTCGCGGCTCCCACAAGATAGTCGCGGAGGCCGAAGACGCACTTAACAAGGCCATAGAACTGAAAGGAGAGAACCACACCTTTGAGTTTCCGGACACGGCCTTCTATCTCCCGCACATCTTCGGGATGACCGGGATGAAGATAGAGACCCTGGGCCAGATGAGGGATGGGCTGGAATATGCGAAGGGCATGCTCTCGCCGGAGCCCGCCCAGCACGAGTACCTGCCGTACCTGGGGGAGACGCTGGACGCTGGCCAGGCTACGCTTTTCGCGGAGGAGATACTCCTTGCGGCGCGTTATGTCCTCGGCCTGGAGCCGGTGGTCGACCAGGAGGCGGGAATAACCTACAATGGATTTATAACCGACACTATCCTCAGGGACCTGGGCGTGCAGCTGGTCGACGGCACGATGCCGGGATTCGCGGTTATAATCGGCAAAGCCCCGACGGAAGACATCGCGGTGTCGATCTGCCGCGACCTCCAGCAGAGGAACATCCTGACGTTTTTGTGCGGCAACGTGGACGGCGACAACGTCGCTAAGCAGCTCGTCCGGAAGGGCGTGGAGATAGGCTGGGATGCAAGGCTTGTCCCGCTGGGACCGGAGACGTACCACGCGCTCTACGCGGGCGACTGGGCGTGCAGGGGCGCGCTGATGTTCGGCGGTAAGAAAGGCGGCGACGCCCTTTCGGTGCTGAAATACAACAAGGACCGCGTCTTCGCGTTCGCTATGGTTCTGGGGCCGATGAACGACCTGATATGGTCCACCGGCGCGGGCGCGATAACCTACGGCTTCCCCGCCATATGCGACACGGAGGTCCCGGAGATCCGCCCGACCGGCGTGT
>JBEKYB010000100.1:0-6302 GCA_049511435.1 Nitrospirota bacterium
TAATGGATGGAGCGCACGCCGTTCTGCGGCCGGAAGCTGCAATCGAACACCGCCAGGTGTTCCGGCTTCAAGTGCGGCGCGCCTTCGATGGTGCCGGTGGAATCGATGTGGCTGACGATCTGCTCCACCTGGGCGGGCGTGTAGCCCAGCTTAATGAGCGCCTGCGGCACGGTGTTGTTGACAATCTTGATGACGCCGCCGCCCACCAGCTTCTTGTACTTGATGAGCGCCAGGTCGGGCTCGATGCCGGTGGTGTCGCAATCCATCATGAAACCGATGGTGCCGGTGGGCGCCAGCACCGTGACCTGGGCATTGCGGTAGCCGTTGCGGCGGCCGGATTCGTAAGCGTCTTCCCAGCAATGTTCCGCGCCGTGGTAGAGCGCCGTGGAAACATTGTTGCGGTTGATGCGGCCCACCGCGTCCCGATGCATCCGGATCACTTCCAGGAAGGGCTGCTCGTTCACGGCGTAGCCGGGGAACGTCCCCATGGCTTCGGCCACGCGGGAACTGGTGAGGTACGCCTGCCCGCACATCACCGCTGTGATGGCGGCGGCGTGGTCGCGGCCCTGGTCGCTGTCGTAAGGGATGCCCATCGACATCAGTAGCGCGCCCAGGTTGGCGAACCCCAGGCCCAGCGGCCGGAAGCTGTGCGAGTTCTCGCCGATCTTTTCGGTCGGGTAGCTGGCGTTATCGACGATGATCTCCTGCGCCAGAATCAGGGTGTCCACGGCGTGCCGGAAGGCTTCCACGTCGAACTGCCCGTCGGGGCCAACGAACTTCATGAGGTTCAGCGACGAAAGGTTGCAGGCCGAATCGTCCAGGAACATGTATTCCGAGCAGGGATTCGAGGCGTTGATCCGCGCCGTGTTCTTGCACGGGTGCCAGCGATTGACGGTGGTGTCGAACTGCATGCCGGGATCGCCGCACTGGTGCGTGGCTTCGGCGATCTGCCGCATCAGGTCGCGCGCCTTATAGCGGTCCACCGGCTGGCCGGTGGCTACCGACTTGGTCCACCAATCGTCGTCGTGCAGCACGGCTTGCATGAAATCGTCGGTGGCGCGCACGGAATTGTTGGCGTTCTGAAAAAAGATGGAGCTGTAGGCTTCGCCATCGAGCGAGGCATCGTAGCCAGCTTCGACCAGGGTGTAGGCCTTCTTCTCTTCCTTGGCCTTGCACCAGATGAACTTCTTGATATCGGGGTGGTCCGTGTTCAAGATCACCATCTTGGCCGCGCGCCGGGTCTTGCCGCCCGACTTGATCACGCCGGCAAACGCATCGAAGCCCTTCATGAACGAGAGCGGCCCGGAGGCGCGGCCTCCGCCCGAGAGCACGGCGTTCTCCTCGCGCAGCGCGGAGAGATTCGATCCCGTGCCGGAACCCCACTTGAACAGCATGCCTTCGGTTTTGGCCAAGTCGAGAATGGATTCCAGCGAATCTTTCACTGAAACGATGAAGCACGCCGAGCACTGCGGCTGCACCACGCCGGATTCCAGCTTGACCACCCGGTCGGCCTTCTTGTCGTAGATCCAGCCGTAGCCTCGCGCCTCTTTGACTCCCACGTTGAACCAGACCGGCGAGTTGAAGCAGGCCTTCTGCGCGATCATCAGGTGGGCCAGATCGAAACGGAAGTTCTCGCCGTCTTCATCAGTCTTGAAATAGCCGTCCTGCTTGCCCCACTCCGCAATGGTGTCCACCACGCGCTGCACCAGTTGCGCCACACTGGTTTCGCGCTCGGGCGACCCGAGTTTGCCATAGAAGTACTTGGAGGCGACGATGTTGGTGGCCGTCTGCGACCAGTCGACGGGCGCTTCCACATCGCGCTGCTCGAAGATCACGTCGCCCTTATCGTTGCCGATGGAGGCGGTGCGGGTTTCCCATTGGACCTCGTCGTAGGGGGTCTTGCCGGGTTCGAGCCGTGACATGAAATAACGCGGAAAGGAAATTCCCGTTTTAATTCTGGTGGCTGGTTTGGACTTCAAGACTTCTATTTTCGCACTTAAATCCACGGACAATTGTCCCATGCGCCGGTTCTCCTTGGGGTTCCTGTTGATAGAATCGCTTTCGTAATAGTGCCCCAATATATAGTGCTGCGTCAAGAACTTTATCTATATGAAGTGTGTTGGGGTTACGGGGATAGTGTTCTAAAGCTTTACTTAACTTCGTGCGGCTCTTCCACCTCGGTTATAGTGTACCCCACCTTGACCACCAAGTCCTTTCGCAGCGAGTGATAGACTGAGCAGTATTTCTCCTGGGAGAGTGATACGGCGCGCTCCACCTGCTTTTCGGTAATCCCCCTTCCAGTAATATGGAGGTGCATGGTTATCTCCGTGAAATACTGCGGCGGGGTGGGGTTCCTCTCGGCGTCTATATCTACCTTGAACTTCTTCAGGTCCACCTTCATTTTTTGGAGGAAGCTGACCACGTCTATCCCCATGCAGCCCGCGAGCGACAGGAGCAGCCCTTCCGTCGGCATGCAGCCCCACTGGACGGCCGCGTCGTACTCTATCTCGTAGCCGGACTGGGTCATCCCCTTGAAAAGGAGGTCCTTCTCCCAGAAGAGGAAGCCCTTCATGGAATGCTTCACCTTTTCCTTATAGCCCGTAACGTCTATCTGGATATTCTTATCCATCCGGATGGATTCCTCCTTAAATTTATGATTTTGGGTATCGAGACGGAAATCAGCCGCGGGTCCTGAAGAGTTCTTTTTTCCCCGGGCTGGCCGGAAGCGCCGCGGCGGCAAGCGTCGAGAATTTTTTCCTCAGCTCCACGACGTCGCCGATTACGATAAGGGCCGGAGTCCCGATGCCTGCCGATGAGGCGGCGCTGAAGATCTCACCGAGAGGGGCCACGACCTGGCGCTGGTCCTCTGCCGTGCCGTGGCTGATGACGGCGGCGGGGGTATCTGCAGGACGGCCCGCGGATATAAGCCTCTCCGCTATTTCCGGCAGACGGGTAAGGCCCATGTATATTACAATGGTGCCGACGGAGGTCGCAAGGCCTTCCCAGTCTACGGGGTCCTTGAGGCCACTGCCCGGATGACCGGTGACGAAGACGACGCTGCCGGAGACGCCCCTGTGCGTTACCGGTATCCCAACCTGCGCCGGGACGGCTACGCCTGCGGTAACCCCGGGTATCACCTCGCAGGGTATGCCCGCGGCACCGAGCGCGAGCACCTCTTCGCCGCCCCTGCCGAAAACGAACGGGTCTCCGCCCTTAAGCCTGACAACGGTCTTGCCGGCCTTGGCGCGGTCTATTATCGTCTCGTTTATATCCTCCTGCGAGGGGCAGCTTCTGCCGCACCGCTTCCCCATGTAGATCAGCTCCGCGTCTTTCGGTGCCATCTCAAGGAGCTTTTCCTGGACAAGCGCGTCATATACCACGACCGAGGCACGGGCCAGTATCCGCGCGCCCTTCAGCGTCATCAGGTCCGGGTCGCCCGGGCCGGCCCCGACAAGATAAACTATTCCCGTCTTAATTGAACTTTCCATAACCCGTTCCTTTAGTTTACTTCTCCGGGTGCGGCGGACCCTGGAGATAGGCTATCGCTTCCTCACCCGGCTGCGGCAGTCCCGCTATCTTCCACGCCTTCAGCGGGTCCATCTTGAACGGCTGGGTCATGCAGCTTGCCGGTTTGTCCAGGTTGGTGCATACCATCCTCAAAAGAGGGAAGGAACTGAACCTGATGTAGTAATTTCTCAGGAACTTTATCACTTCCATCTGGTCCTCGTTAAGCTTCTTTATCCCCTCTTTTTTTGCGATGGCTACGGCAATCGATTCGCTCCAGGCGCCCGTGTTTTTGAGATATCCGTTCCTGTCGAGCTGGACGATCCCGCCGACGTACTTTAAAACAGGCATTGCCCCTCCTATTACTGGTAACCCTCGTACTTGCCTTCTATATAGTCCTTGAGATAACGGTTCTCCGCTTCTACCTTGTGCATCAGGCCCTTGACGACGTCCCTGATGGATATGATGCCAGTGAGCGTGTTGCCGGACATTATGGGTATATGCCGGATGTTATTCTTGGACATGATGTTCATGATATAATCGAGGTCGTCCTGAACGAGCCCGATAAGGATATCCTTCGTCATTGCGTCCGCGACGAGCCTGCTGTTCAGGCTCCCGGAGTTGGCGCTCACTTCCCTTAGGATATCGCGTTCGGAGATTATCCCCAGGAGCCCCCCTTCGGAGTCGACGACGGGAAGACAGCTGATATTGTTGTCTATCAGGGTCTTGAGCGCGGTGCTTACCTTCTCGTTCACCGCGACGGTAATTACGCCTCTGCTCGTATCGAGTATATCATTTATCTTCATCGTTCGCCCCTTTGTTCGAGGAATAATTCCCGCTTGGACTTGCCCGTTTATTTGAGCTTCTTAATGAAATAATGCATCTTCCCGTCCTGCTCATTTGTCTCCAGGAGCTCGTTGCCGGTCCTCTTCGCCCACGCGACGATGTCGGCCTTCGTGCCCAGGTCAGTGCCTATCATCTCCAGCACCTTGCCAGTTTCCATCTTCTTCACGGTCATGTTCGTCTTGAGTATCGGCTCGGGGCATACCATCCCGCAGCAGTCCAAAACCTGATCCGCCTTGATGTCCATTTTTTCCTGCCTTCCCCCGGTCTACCGGGATGAGAGAATTGATTTATGACCTCAGTCCTATGCCTGTCCCTTGCTCCACCATTCCCCCGTCTTGAGGTAATGGTCTATACCTTTAGCTGCACTCCTGCCGGCGCCCATGGCCAATATCACGGTGGCCGAACCGGTCACTATATCGCCGCCGGCGAATACGCCCTTCTTCGTCGTGCGGCAGGTATCCTCGTTCTCTACCTCTATATATCCCTTCTTCGTCTGGCCGAGGCCGGGCGTGGTCTGGAACAGGAGCGGGTTCGAGCTGGTGCCAATCGAAACCACTACCGCGTCAACGTCTATCGTGAACTCCGAGCCCTTTTTGGGTATCGGCCTGCGCCTGCCGGAATCGTCGGGTTCGCCAAGCTCCATCTCGATGCACTCAAGCCCTTTTACCCAGCCCTGCTCATTGCCTATAACCCTAACGGGCGCCGTCAGTAGCTTGAACTGCACGCCCTCGTGCCCCGCATGCTCTACCTCTTCCTTCCTGGCCGGAAGCTCGTCCTTTGAACGTCGGTATACGATGTACGCGTTATCCGCGCCGAGCCTCAGGGCCGTCCTGACCGAGTCCATAGCGACGTTGCCGCCGCCCACGACTGCGACGTTCTTGAAACGCTTGATCGGCGTGTCGTATTTCGGGAACTGGAACGCCTTCATGAGGTTCGAGCGGGTGAGGAACTCGTTTGCCGAGTAGACTCCGTTTAAGTTCTCGCCCGGGATGCCCATGAACCACGGTAGGCCCGCGCCGTTGCAGATGTACACGGAGTCGAACCCGTCCTCGTCCATAAGCTGGTCTATCGTCTTTATCTTCCCTATGACGTAGTTAAGCTTTATCTCTACGCCCATCTCCGCCAGTACCTTGACCTCGCGCTCGACTATGGCCTTCGGGAGCCTGAACTCCGGGATGCCGTAAACCAGCACGCCGCCCGCCTTGTGCAGGGCCTCGAATATCGTCACCTTGTGGCCCATTACCGTGAGGTCGAACGCGGCCGTAAGCCCCGACGGGCCTGCGCCCACGATGGCGACTTTCTTGCCAGTTTGGGATGCTTTTTTGGGGAGCTCGCCGCCGCCGTGCTTCGCCTGGAAGTCGGCAACGAACCGCTCTAAACGCCCTATCGCCACGGCGTCACCCTTCTTGCCCAATATGCATACCTTCTCGCACTGCATCTCCTGGGGGCATACCCTGCCGCAGACGGCCGGGAGCAGGCTCGATTCCTTTATCTTGCCGAGCGCCCCAAGATAGTCCTTGCTCTGGATGAGGCCGATGAATGACTTTATGTCTATGTTCACCGGGCATCCCGTGATGCAGAACGGCTTCTTGCACTGCAGGCACCGCGAAGACTCGAGCATGGCCTGCTCCTCGCTGTAGCCCAGCGTCACTTCCTCGAAGTTCTTTGCCCTCACGTGCGGGTCCTGCTCGGGCATGCCCTGCCTTGGTATCTTCGGCTTCTTCTGCTGCTCGTCCTTTTTCTCTTCGCTCATCATTACCTTCCTTTAAGTCTGGTGGCAAAGCTTCTTTTTGCAGATGTCAACAGCCTCTTTTTCCTCGGGCAGGTACTGCCTCTGGCGGGCCATCATTTCGTCATAGTCCACCTCGTGTCCGTCGAACTCCGGGCCGTCAACGCACACGAACTTCGTCTTGCCCCCCACCGTCACGCGGCATGCGCCGCACATCCCGGTG
>JBEKYB010000101.1:0-6286 GCA_049511435.1 Nitrospirota bacterium
GGCTGGGTGCTCGGGACCGCGGCCACCCTCATCTTCTGGGTCCTGGTCATCTGGTCGATCGTCGCTCTCGTGAGCCGGGCTCGTGGTCCGCGCCGCGGCCGGTCTCCTTCGGGGCGCTCGGGCACCAGCGAGGAGCGCGCCCGGGTGCTGGCTCGCCAGTACGTGGCCGGGGAAATTGACGGTGCGGAGTACGACCGCCAGCTGGCCGCGCTGCACGCCCGGCCGTTCGCCAGTGCGGCCCGTAACTAAAGTGTTCGCCGGCGCGTTGCAGATAAGGGGATGGACAAGAGCGTCCTCCTTGATCAATCATTCAGGAAGTCGGTACTTCGTCCTAAGTCCGGGCGACTTTACTATTGGTACTGGTTCAGGTTCAGCACGTAGATCAGGACCATCGCCTCGCCGCACAGGGGCAGCACATTTTTGCCGTAATGCACCTCTATGCCCATCGCCCGAATAGAGTCTTCGATGAACGGGTCGAGCTCCTCTATTACGGCGAGCTTCTCGACCCCGCGGGCGAAGTCCCTTATGAGCTGCTCCGGTAGCGGGTATGTCATCCCCAGCAGCAAAAAGGACGCATCAGGGAAGGCTTCTTGGGCGTATTGGCGGGATATGCCGCTGGCGATTATGCCAAGCCTTGAGCCGCCTTTTATCGCCCGGTTTACCGGGGCCGTCTCGGCCAGCTCTTTAAGCCGATTAAGCCGTTCCTCGACGAATAAATGGCGTTTTATCGCATTGGACGGGACCATGACATACTTCGGTACGTCCTTCTTCAGGCCCCCCTGCGGGTAGGGGCCGGGTTCTGAAATCTCGACCACGCCCTTGCAGTGGGATATCCTGGTCGTCGTCCTGAGCATTACCGGGGTATCGAAGGCCTCGCTTATTAAAAAAACGAGCCTGACGAAATCGTAGGCTTCCTGGGAGTCAGAGGGCTCAAGGCATGGTATCTTAGCGAACCTCGCGTAATGGCGGGAGTCCTGCTCGTTCTGGGAGCTGAACATGCCAGGGTCGTCGGCGGACACAAGTATGAGGCCGGCGTTAACGCCCGTATACGAGGCCGTCATGAGCGGGTCGGCCGCGACATTGACCCCGACGTGCTTCATGCAGGCCATCGACCTGACGCCAGAGAGCGACCCGCCTATCGCCGTCTCGAACGCAACCTTTTCGTTCGTCGACCACTCCGCGTGCACGCCTTCGAACCCTGCTATATTTTCCAGGATTTCGGTGCTGGGCGTGCCGGGATAGGCCGCGGCCAGCCTGCCGCCCGATAAACAAAAACCCCTGGCTATCGCCTCGTTGCCGGATAATATTGCCTTCATCTTGCTATTTGGGCCTCTTGTCGGTCACCCGCTTGGCCTTGCCCTCGCTACGGTGCAGGGAACCCGGCGGCATGAGCGTGACACAGGCGTTTACTCCTATTATGTCCTTGATGTTCTTCTGGATGGAGCCCCTTAAGCGGGCCAAGTCCCTCTCTTCCTCTACAAAGCTTTTCAGGTCGGCTGAAAGCACCTTCTTTGTCATGGAGGCCAGGCACTCCGGGGTAATTTCCACTTGTACGGTTATCTCGTCGAGCCGGCCTTTTTTGTCGATGGTTATGTGGTAGTGCGGGGCTACGTCCTTCGAGCTTAAAAGCACCGACTCCACCTGCGAAGGGAAGACGTTTACGCCCCTGATTATGAGCATATCGTCCGAGCGGCCCTTGATCTGCGCCATGGTGACGGTAGTCCTGCCGCACGCGCATTTTCTGCGTTCAAGCGAAGTAAGGTCGCCCGTCCTGTACCTGATGAGCGGCATGGCCTCTTTCGTGAGGGTGGTAATGACAAGCTCGCCCTCCTCCCCGTCAGGCAGCTGCTCGCCGGTCTTGGGGTCTATTATCTCGGGGTAGAAATGGTCCTCGTTTACATGAAGGCCGTTTTGAGACTCTACGCACTCGAACGATACCCCGGGCCCGATTATCTCGCTTAAGCCGTATATGTTTATCGCCTTTATACGGAGTTTTTCCTCGATTTCCCGGCGCATTTCGTGCGTCCAGGGTTCCGCGCCCAGAAGGCCTACCCGGAGCTTGAAATTGCTGAAGTTAACCTTCATCTCGCGGGCGGTGTCGTAAAGGTACAGCATGAACGAGGGGGTGCAGCATATGGCTGTGCCGCCGAAGTCCTCAAGCAGCATTATCTGTTTTTGCGTGTTCCCGCCGGACATCGGAACCACCGCGGCGCCTATTCTCTCCGCGCCGTAGTGCGCGCCAAGCCCGCCGGTGAAGAGGCCGTATCCGTAGGCCACCTGGACGATGTCGGCGCTCGTTACGCCTGCGCCAGTGAAGGTGCGGGCCATGACCTCCGACCAGAGGTCCACATCTCCCCTGGTGTATCCTGCGACGGTCGGCTTCCCGGTAGTGCCAGTGGAGGCGTGTATCCTTATTACCTTGTCCATCGGCTCGGCAAGGAGCCCGAACGGATAGTGGTCCCGCAGATCGGCCTTCTTTGTGAACGGGAGATTCTTTAAATCGGAGAGAGTCTTGATGTCTGCCGGCTTGATCCCGGCCTGTTCGAAGGAGCGTTTATAGAAAGGGACCGCCCCGTACACCACCTTGCAAAGCCTTTTAAGTCTTTGGGTCTGCAGCTTATTAAGCTCTTCACGCGAGAGCGACTCCTCCTTGCTCCAGATCATCTTGATTCTCCTTTTTCTAATCAGGGTAAGGTCAGAATCAGGATAAAGGCTGTCAGGGTTTTTTGCAAGAGATTTTTAGGGGTCATTACTTTCTTCTGAGTAACGCCAGCGCCTCCAGGTGGTATGTCTGCGGGAAAAAATCCACCATCCTCATGGACTCTATTTCATATCGGGACGAAAGCCCTTTCAGGTCCCTCGACAAAGACGCGGGATTACATGAGACGTATGCGATTTTACCGGGCTTCCATCTCAGTATCTTCTCTAAAACGCCGTCCGGCAGCCCCGTCCTGGGCGGGTCCATGACCAGGACATCGATGCTCCCGTCGAATTTGAAGCAGCTTGTGTCGGACCGGACGAATGAGCAGTTTAAAATGCCGTTGGCAAGCGCGTTTCGCTTCCCGTCTTCCACCGCGGGGGGGCTTTCTTCAACCGCGACTACCTCGCCCGCATGGACGGCTATGGGCAGGGAAAAATTGCCAGCGCCTGAAAATAAATCCACAACCATCTTGCCCGCAAGCGGTTCTAGGGCTTCCGTCACGAGCTTTACAAGGGCCTGGTTCAGCCTCCAGTGCCCTTGGAAAAAGCTATTCGCCGAAACCGTGTACCGAAGGCCCGCGAGGCCGAATGCCAGGTATTTATTACCATATTCCAGGGGTTTCCCCACGCCCGGCTCGATTATCAGCCCTGAGAACCCGCCTCCCAAGAACGACCCCGAAGCGCCTTTCCAGCCGCCTTTCGCCCCCCGTGCAGCCTTGACCAGTAAAGCGGTCCCGGATTCCCCGGACGTAATATGCAGTTCCTCTACGTCCATGCCCTTAAGGAGTCCCGCAGCCTTCCTGACGCCCTCGTTTATCTCCTCCACCATCAGCGGACATGACTTGACTTCTATGATATCCCGCGACTTCTCCCTGTAAAAACCGATTTTCCCGTTCGATACCTTGAACTGCGCCCTGTGCCTGTAATTCCAAGGGGCGCCGGTCAGGGCTTCGTCAAGACGGATATCGAGCTTTGCAATCCGCCTCAGGCATTCCCTTAAAACTTCCTCTTTCAGGGAAACCTGCCTTTGGTATGACATATACTGGAGGTGGCATCCGCCGCACAAACCGAAATGCAGGCATACCGGCTCGACCCTGTCAGGCGAGATATCCAGGACATTTACGGTCGAAGCGGTCAAATAGTCCTTTTTCTCGCTGTCTATCCTGGCATCGACCGTCTCTCCCGGCACGGCCCCCTTTATCATGACGACCTTGCCCATATATCTCCCGATGGTCAGGCCGCCATATGCCGGACTCTCCGCCTTGACTCGGATTATCTTATCTTCTCTACCGGGGACTGCTATCGGCATCAAAGACCTCGCTCTCCAAAAGGTCGTATAGCTCATCTCTTTTATCTTTCAATGTGCTATACCGCTCCGTTAACTCGTTCACCTTGGCAACATCAAGATAAAAAGCTGGGTCCGCCAATTTCCCTTCAGTCTCGCTGAGGCCTGCCTCCAGCTCCTCTATTTCCCTTTCAATCCCTGTTATCCGCTCCGCTTTGCGGATAGCATCCCTCTCCCGTTTCCTCTCGTCGGCCTGTAGGAGTTTCCGCTCTTCCCATGCCTGACGCCCCTTAGCCGGGCGGGTAGCACGCTCATCGGATTCGGCCTGCTTTTTTTGGGCGAAATAGCTGTAGTTCCCGCAATATTCCGTAAGAGAGCCGGAACTTAGTTCAAATATCTTTTCGGCGAAGCGGTCAAGGAAGAACCGGTCGTGGGATACGGCCAGGACGGTGCCCCCGAAATTGGACAGCGCCTCCTCGAGCGCTTCCCTGGACGGGATATCCAGGTGGTTCGTAGGTTCATCCAAAACCAGGAAATTCGCCCCTGAAAGCACTGTTTTCGCTATGGCGAGCCTGCCCTTTTCCCCGCCGCTTAAGTCCCGCACCATCTTCAGTGCGTCATCTCCGGAAAAAAGGAAAACGCCCAGTAAATCACGGATTTTCTGCTCCACGGCCATAGGCTCGGCCGTCCAGAGCTCGTCTATCGCCCGGTTATTCTCGCTTAAGCCCTCAAGCTGCTGGTCATAATAGGCGGTCTTCACATTTTTCCCGATGGTTATCTCCCCGGCGTCCTGGTTGATTTCACCGGTGATGACCTTCAAAAGGGTGCTCTTTCCGCAGCCGTTTCTGCCGACGACGCCTACGCGCTCTCCCCTTCTTATGGAGAACGATACATCCCTGAATATGGCCTGACCGGAGTATGTTTTGGTGATATTTTCCGCTTTGAGGACGGTTTCGGACGCCCTTTTCAACTCGTCCCATCTGACAGAGAGCGCCTTCCTGGCGGCTGTAGGCCTTCCAGGTAACTCGAAGCGCTCAAGACGCTTCTCCCGGCCCTTGGCCTGCCTCGCGTTCACTCCCGCCCGCATCCGGTTTATGTATTCCTTCTCCTTCTCAAAACGCTCCGACATGAGGTTATACTGCCTGAGCCTGTCCGCCGCTCGTTTTTCCTTCTCGATACGATAAACGCTGAAGTTTCCCTTGTACTCCTCGGCGCTCCCGTTATCGAGTTCGACTATCCGGGCGGCGACCTTGTCCAGGAAGTACCTGTCGTGCGAGACCAGGAGCACGGCTCCGGCGTACTGACTTAGGAACTCCTCCAGCCATGATATGGCCGAGACGTCCAGGTGGTTGGTAGGCTCGTCCAGCATTAAAAGGTCGTGGCCTGCGAGCAGGAGCTTCCCTATTAGGAGACGGGTCCTCTGGCCTCCGCTCAAGGTGGATATCATCCTGCCGAAGTCATCGGGACAAAAGCCCAGTCCCGTGAGAGCGCCCTTGACGGCATTGTCATAGGCGTACCCGCCCGTCATCTCGAACTCCTCCAGAAGACGGCCGTATTCTTCGAGCGCCCGGTCGTATTTGCTCCCTCCCCCGGCCGCGAGCGCGCCGAGCGCCGAGGACGAGGCGTCGAGCCTGTGCCTAAGCTCAAGGACTTCAGGCCTTGCGGAAAGCATTTCGTCGAGGATGGTAGCATCAGGAGGGAGAGCGGCTTCCTGGGCCAGGTAGCCGATTTTAATTCCCCTTGAGACGGCAATCTGGCCGGAATCGGGCGAGGCGGCGCCGCTTATGATGTCGAGGAGCGTTGTCTTGCCGCTTCCATTCCTCCCCACGAGGCCGACCCGCTCCCCTTCGCCGATAGTGAAAGAGACCGAATCGAAAACGACCTGGAGACCATAGCTTTTTGTCAGATCAGCAACAGATAGCATTTTGAATCCTTAAAGGAGTGTGAGGAACCGTTCAATCCCTTATCCATCCTCTTCTTTTATCGCCCTTCTGCAAATGTCGTCAAATGAGGCCCTTATGTCCTTGCCCTCGTATACGACGCGATAGATTTCCTCGGTGATCGGCATTTCGATGTGCAGCTTACTCGATAACTTGTAGGCGGCTCCTGTCGTGTAGAACCCCTCTACCACGGTCTTCTGCGATCGTATCACGTCCCCGGGATTCTTGCCCTTGGCGAGTTCCACGCCGAATTGCCTGTTCCTGCTCAAGGGTCCCGTGCACGTGAGAACGAGGTCGCCGATGCCGGAAAGGCCCATGAAGGTCGTCTCGCGCGCGCCGAGTGCGGCGCCCAGCCGCTTGA
>JBEKYB010000102.1:0-6241 GCA_049511435.1 Nitrospirota bacterium
CCGCGCCTTTATCGGAAGGGAAGGAAGTCCGGACCGCGGGCGTCGGGAGGACAGAAATGCCGGGGACGGGACCGGCAAACATCAAGGACAATACGGCCCCGGAGCAGAGGGGACAGATAGGCGGCAAGGGTACGGCCGCCCTCAGCGCTGAAGGCGGCGAGATAACCATGGCCAGGGCTTTGCCTGGAGAGAAGTCGATGGACATCAAGGCCCAGGCCCCCGGAGTGGAGACCCCGGACGTGGACCTCATGAAGAGGAGCCTGGGGGGCGTATCATCCGGGAAAAGCGCGGGCGGGGCGAAGGAAGCGGAGGTGGCAAGCCTTGCAAAACGCGCGGGCGGCGCGGCCGCCTCCGGGGCGGACGGCATATTCATGGGCGACAACAGTACGGGCAAAAAATCGGGATGGGATAAGGAAAAGAGGATTAAACTGAATGGGGCCGGGCCGGCGGATGAAGCGGCAAAGGTTTTGGGCAAGGGCGGCGAAAAAAGGCTCGCAGTCGATGAAATAAATATTAAAAATATAATGGCCAAAAACGGCCTCCCCGACCTGTCGCGGCCGCTAGGGCTGGGGAGTGCGCGGTCAGGGTCGGAAGGCGCAAGGGCGGGCGGGGGCTCAGCCGCGGTGAAATCCCTTAACAAGGGAGAGGCAGAGGCCACGGGAAGAGACGCATTCAAGGGCCTTGTAACGGGGCCTTCTGGCGGCGAGGCCGCGCTTGGAGGCGGAAAGTCAAGAGTCAGCCTGGGTACTCCCGACGGGGCGGCAAGCCCGGGGGCATTAGAGACCGGGGATGACCGGAGGGTTACCCTACCGGGCAGCAGCGCGGCAGGCAGGCAATACGTCGCGGCGGATGCCGTCCCGATGAAAAGGTCTCTCAACATGCCTTATTCCGGCAGTAACACAAGCAAAGGTCCGCAGCAGGGCAAGGAATCATTTACCGCGCCCGACAGGGCCGGAAGCAGCGCATCGGGCCCGGCATCCGGCACGACGCGGTTATCAAACGCAGGAGGCCCAGGCGCGGGCGGCTCCGCCTCGTCCGGGTCCGGGAAAGGGGTTAACAGCAAGGCCCTTGTCGGCGGCCGGGAAGACGTGTCAGGGATAGGCGGTTTAATTGAAAGCGCTGCCAGGAAAGTAACCGACGCGTTCAGCATCGGGGGCGGCACAAGAAGCGGGAATACCATAGGGCCGGCCGGGTCAGATTTGATAAAGCGCAAGAGCCTTGCAGGTCTTGCCCCGGGAACCGGAGGCGGAGGAAAAGGCTACGCAAGCGGAACAGGCGCCGGTAGTGCCGGCGAGGGCGGCGTAAAGCTCGGGACAGGCGAGAAGCAGCCTTCCCGGGTGACCGCACCCGCAAAGACCTTGGCCAGCGGGGTGTACGGGGGACAGGTAAAGGAGGGCGTTTCCGGCGGGAAGCGGACAATCGAAGGCGCGCTGGGAGTGCCCGGCGGCACGGCCGCTGAGAGATACGCCTCGGCGAAGACCGCGCCCATGCCTAAAGGTACTGAAAAACAACACTCAGGCATACCGAGGGGCAGGAACGTGGCGAGTAACGCGGCAGGGCCTTCCGTATCAATAATATCCCCCTCGTCCGGCGATACCGCATCCCTTACCCAGACCATTATAGGCAAAGTCTCCGACGTAAATATAAGGAAGGCCACACTCACCGTAAACAACGACTCCCGCGTCATATCCGTCGAAAACGGCTCATTTCAGTCCGTAGTCTCGCTTTCCCGTGGCCGGAATACGATAACAGTGCTGGCGTTCGATATGACCACAGGAGAACACGGCCAGGACAGCATTACCCTGGACTATTCGGAGCCGACGGAGGGGGCGCCCGTCGCAATATCGTCCCCGAAGGACGGCCAGACCTTCGACGTGAGCGAGCGGAGCGTTATAAACGTCAGGGGCACGATAGGCGACCAGGATATAAAAAGGGCGAAGCTCATCTTGAACGGAAACCCCATGGATATCGTCGTCAACAGGGGTTCTTTCGACCAGAAGGTGACGTTAGAGCAGGAGCAGAACACGATACTGGTCGAGGCGGTTACCCCGGGCGGACAGGTCTCAAAGAGCCAGCTTGTCACGGTAAACACCGTGAACGTCAAGCCCAAGGACATCATGATCATCCTCACCTGGGACAAGCCGCATGCGGACTTCGACCTGCATGTGTATGGCCCAGGCGGCGGGCACACTTATGCCAAGCAGCCGAACCACTACGAGTCTAAGGACGCGATATTCGGCGCGCAGCTCGAGCAGGACGCAAGGAACAATTTCGGGCCCGAGGTATTTACGCAGGACCGCGCCGAAAAAGGAGAATATACTGTTAAATCCAACTACTTTTACAGCGGCGGCGACGGCGACGCCCATGCCACTGTCAAGGTCATACTTTACGGTGACAACCCCTCAAGGAGGCAGGTGCACGTGTTCGGACCTCACCTCCAGACGGACACCAAGACAGGCGAGGATTTCTGGGAGGTGACGAAGTTCAGGATGCCGGATGGAATTTTCCTGGAGGAATAAACAAGATGAAAAAGAAGCTCTTGACGATACTGGCGGTGACAGCCGCCCTCCTGATGCCCGTAAGCTCTCTAGCTGAGACGCCGGACGAGATAATGAAGACAGCCGTCCAGTTGTATCAGAACGCGGACTACGACCTTTCGGCGGAACAGTTTAATAAATACCTGGCGATGTTCCCCAAGGACCCCGGCGTCCCCGACGCGCTATACGGGCTGGCCGAGGCGGACTTCGCCAGGGGGTCGGTCAAGGATTCCCTGGCCGCCTTCGAGCGCCTTGTTACGGAGTTCCCGGCGGCCGAGAAAGCGCCCGACGCAAAGGCCAGGAGGGGCGACTGCTATTACATGCTGAAGGACTACACAAAGGCGGCGGAGGCATATAAGTCGTTCCTGTCTGAGTACCCGGCAAAGGACGCCGGGGCGGACGCCTATTTCATGATGGGCTACAGCTACACCAAGCTGGGGGATTTCAAAAAGGCCGCGGAGTCCTTTGGAAGCTGCGCATTGAAGTTCCCGAACAGCCCCAGGACGACCGAGTCGTCGTACATGGCCGGCCAGTCGTATGAACAGCTCGGGGACTACCAGAATGCGCGCGGCTTTTATCAGTCGGTCCTTAAGAGCGATACCGAAGGGAAATTCGGGAAGAAAGCGGCCTTCAGGATAGCCGAGGCCTCTTTCCTTGCGGGCCAGTATGAGGAGGCGAAGACCACTTTAGATGCATTTCTAACAAAATATCCGGATTTGGAGGACGCCCCGGCTGCCAGGATGGAGCTGGGCGACGCCTTCCTTAAGACCGGCGGCTATGATAACGCCGTCGTCAACTACGAGATATTCGTGGGCAAATACGCTTTGAGCGGGCTTCTGCCGGAGGTGGAATTCCGCCTGGCCGAGACATACTATCAGAAGCAGGACTTCAAGAAGGCCGCCGATAAATACCTGGCTCTTTTGACCAAATATCCCGATTCGGGCAGCCGCGACAAATATCTCTACGGCCTGGGCTGGGCCGATTTCAAGCTGGACGACATGGCCGGCGCGCAGGACAGCTTCTCGCGCCTGGTCGAGACATACCCGGAATCCGAATACCTGGTCGCCTCGCTCATGAAGCTGGGGGAGATAAATACCCGGACGGGCAGCTATGCGGACGCGGCCGTGGCCTTCAGGCACGCTCTCGAGAAAACGAAGGACCCGAAAGACCAGAAGACGGCCCGCTATGGCCTGGCGTGGGCGAATTACCAGGCGCATATGTTCAAGGAGGCGGTGGAGCCGCTCGAACAGATACTGTCCGCGGCGCCAGGCGGCGCCGACGCGTCAGACGTTGTAGATACCAAATATCTCCTAGCCAGGTGCAGGCTCTATTTGGGCGACTTCGTGCCCGCGATAACAGGGTTCCAGGAGATAGCGGCGATAAAGGATATCCCGCTGGCGCAGGATGCCCTGATGGGCCTGGCCGAGGCATACGAGCGCCACGGCGAGCTGTACAAGGCTATAAACACGTATAAGACGCTCTTGAGCCAATACCCGGACACGAAGAAGAAGGCGGAGGCGCTTTTCCATATAGGACGCGACTACCTCGAGCACGAGAATTTCCAGCAGGCGGTCGAGGGGCTGAACGACCTCCTGACCCAGGTCCCCGGTTCGGAGTTCACGGAGCGGGCCAGGTTCGGCCTGGGCGAGGCGTATTACGGCGCCAAGGACTATCCAAAGGCAGAGGGAAACTATTCCAAATATTTGGCGGACTACCCGCAGGGAAGCCTCCGGGACCAGGCCCTGTACGGCCTCGCATGGGCGCAGATGAGCCAGAAGAAGTACCAGGAGTCGTACGATAACTTCGCGCAGATGGTCTCAGCGTACAAAGACAGCCCGCTTGCCCCGGAGGCCCTCCTGGAATCCGGAGAGGCGAAGTACAACCTGGGCAAGTACGATGAGGCTGCAGCGATATACCAGGACGTGATAAGCAGGTTCCCGGCATCCGATTCCGCGAAAAAGGCGGTCTACGTGCTGGCGTGGGCGGACCTCAAGCTCCAGAAGAACAAAGATGCCGCCGAAGGGTTCGCGAAGTTCTCGGCGGCCAGCCCCAAGGACCCGCTCGCCCCGGAGGCGGACTACCAGAGGGCGATGATATACGTACAGGGCGGCGAGCTCGACAAGGGCGCTGACTTACTTAAAGCGATTGTGGCATCCCACGGCGACGAAGAGGTGGCCACCCGCGCGAAGCTGCAGCTCGCAAAACTCCTGACGGCCGGGGGCAAGGCTTCCGAGGCGCAGGCCCTGCTGGACCAGCTTAAGAATGGACAGGCCCCGGACGTGGCCCAGGAGGCCGCCTTCCAGCTCGGGCTCGTGAAGTTCAACGAGGGCGGCTATGCCCAGTCGCTGACGCTGTTCAAGGATTTCCTCGCTTCGTACCCGGGCGGCCGATACTCAGTCAAGGCGGAATACTTCATCGGGCTCTGCCACCTGAATATGAAGGAATATGCGCCGGCCGCCGAATCACTGGGCAAAGTCGCCGCATCGTCCGAAGAGGAGCTGAAACCCGACGCGGTCTACTGGCTGGCCGACTCGTTATATAACCTCGGAAAGTACGAAGAGTCGCTGAAGTCGTACGAGCAGTTCATCAAGTCATATCCCGACAATAAGCTTCTGCCTGAAGCTGAATATGGGCTGGCATGGGCTTACGACAAACTGGGCAGGACTCCGGAGGCGAAGGACGCATTCAAGGCAATAACGGTAAAGTACCCGGACGGTCCGCACGCGGCAGACGCGTGGTACAAGGTGGGCGAGTACTCATATAAGGAGAAGAAATACGAGGATGTCGTGGCGGCGTTCGGGAAGTACCTGGCCGTCAAGCCGGATAGCCCGCTCAGGGCGGACGCGTTTTACCAGCTGGGCGTTGCCCAGGAGGGCCTGGGGAAGGACGAGGCTGCGGCGTCCTTTATTGGGGCGGTGCAGTCTGGGGGGCCGCTTAAGTCCCCGGCCGCACTTAAGGCAGGGACTCTGCTGGCGAAAATGGGCAAGGACGCGGATGCCATACCCTACCTGGATATGGCGGCTGCGGATAACGATTATGCCGCAGAGGCGCTGGTCGTAAAGGGCAAGATGCTCTTGGGGGAGAAAAAATACGACGACGCGCTCGCCGCACTTAAGAAGGCGCCCGATTACCCCGCCACCGCAGAGGTCCGGGGCCAGGGATACCTGCTGGCGGGTGATGCGCTTGCCGCCAAGGGGGCCTTTAAGGAGGCGGTGGTGGAATACACGGAATGCTCAGTCCTGGGAGAGACGGCCTTCAAGCCGGATGCACTTTTCGGGATGGCATCATGCTACAGCTCCCTGGGAGAGAAGGAAAAGGCGATAAATGCATGTAGGAAATTCCTTGACGCATATCCGTCTGGCGTGAAGGCGCCGGAGGCCCGGGCTTTAATGCAGAAATTAGGAGGTTAAGAGCCATTTGTCCCAAGGAGGTCCCAATGAGGAACCTTGCAGTATGCTTCCTGGTTTTTTCCTTTACGGTCATGTCGGGCCCGGCTCACTGCGCGGAGCAGGGGATAAGGCCCGGCTCGAAACTGGCTGCGCTTGCCGTCTCCGCGGGAGACGCCGACCCGACGGTGCGTGAAGCGGCGGCAAGGAGCATGGGGGAGCTTAAGGACCCGGCGGCCGTGCCTGTGCTGTCCGGGCTTCTGGCGGGCGACCCGGACGAGGGGGTGAGGCTCGCGGCGCTGGGGGCGCTCCTGATGA
>JBEKYB010000103.1:0-6220 GCA_049511435.1 Nitrospirota bacterium
GCGATGGAGGAAGTCGGCGCACCGGTAGCGGCCATCGCGCTGGTGCTGGCGGCCGTATTTCTCCCCACGGTCTTCATCCCCGGCATCACCGGAAGGCTGTATACGCAGTTCGCGGTCACTATTGCGATATCGGTGCTTTTATCCGCCTTCAACGCCCTGACGCTCTCCCCCGCGCTTTGCGGAGTCCTGCTCCGCCCGAAAATGGAGACACGCGGGCCGCTGGGCTGGTTTTACCGCTGGTTCAACCGGACTTTTGCGCGCGGTACCGAAGCCTATATCCATATTTCCCGGGCCATAATACGCAAGGCGGTGATAGGGTTCGTAATCCTCGCGGCGATGACTGTGGGCATATACTTTCTCAGCAAGAATATACCGGGCGGCTTCCTGCCGGAGGAAGACCAGGGGTACCTGTACAGCGTCATACAGCTGCCTAATGCCGCCTCGCTCCAGCGCACGTCGGATGCCGCCCACGAGGTAGAGCAGGTAATACTGGGCATTCCCGGCGTGAAATCCTGCACCTCGGTTATCGGCTTCAGTCTCCTGAGCTACGTGAGGGATACTTACAGCAGCTTTTTCTTCATTACCCTGAAGCCGTGGTCCGAACGCAAGAGCTCCGAGGAAAAAGCCCCGGCCATATTGGCCAGTTTAAACCGGGAACTCGCGAAACTGCCGCAGGGCAATGCGCTGGCCTTTCCTCCACCCGCCATCCAGGGGGTCGGGTCGTCCGGAGGCGTGACGTTCATATTAGAAGACCGCGCCGGCAAGGACGTTAAATTTCTGGCGGACAACACGCAGAAGTTCATCGCCGAAGCCGTGAAGCGTCCCGAACTCGCGCGGGTGACGACGACTCTTCTGCCGGGCGTGCCTCAGTATTTCGTAGATGTGGACCGGGACAGGGTGCTAAGCCAGGGCGTGGACCTGGGGCAGGTTTATGGCACGCTCCAGGCGTTCATGGGCGGGCAGTTCGTAAACTACTTCAACCGGTTCGGCAGACAGTGGCAGGTATACGTGGAGGCCGAGGGGGACTACCGCACCGACGTCAGGCAGTTGGGCCAGTTTTACGTGCGGAACAGCAACGGCAACCCCGTGCCGCTCGCAGCGGTAACACGGGCCGAACAGCGCCTTGGCCCGGAGTTCACAATGCGCTATAACGAATACCGCTCGGCGCAGATTAACGCGACGGCCGCCCAAGGCTACAGCACTGCGCAGGCGATGAACGCCCTGGAGGAGGTATTCAGACAGACCATGCCGCCTGAGATGGGGTTCGATTACCTGGGGATGTCGTTCCAGGAAAAGCTGGCCCAGCAGGGCGTCCCGGCCGCGGCGATATTCTCGCTCTCCCTGGTTTTTGTCTTCCTGATATTAGCGGCACTTTACGAGAGCTGGTCGCTGCCGTTTAGCGTCCTATTATGCACGCCCATCGCCGTGTTCGGCGCATTTTCCGCCCTCATGTTCCGCGGGATGGTGCTTAATATCTACGCGCAGATTGGCCTCATAGTCCTTATCGGCCTCTCGGCCAAAAACGCGATACTCATTGTCGAGTTCGCGAAGAAGGAGCACGAGAAGGGCGAGGAGCTTGCGGACGCGGCGCTGAAGGGCGCCAGGCTGAGGCTTCGCCCGATACTGATGACGTCGTTCGCCTTTATCCTGGGCAGCGTGCCGCTTGCCCTCGCCAGCGGCTCCGGCTCCATCGCCCGGCAGGTCATGGGGACCGGGGTCATCGGAGGCATGCTCGCTGCAACATGCATCGCAATATTCCTGATCCCGATGATGTTCTATGTAATCGAAAAGCTGAGCGCCAGGGCTTCGACGAAAAGAAAAGAAAAGGCCGCCCGCACAGTTCCTCCGCAGGAAGGGCCGTCCGGGGAAAAGGCGGATTGAACATGCGAAAACTTATAGCCGCGATACTTTTACTCTTCGCCCTCGGAGGCTGCATGGCCGGGCCTAACTACAAACGGCCGAGGGTGGATATACCCGGGTCATGGCGGGTAGAGGAAAAAGAGGCTCAAAACACCGCCGACACCGCCTGGTGGGAACTGTTCGGCGACCCGGTGCTTGACGAGCTGATAAAAACGGCCATCCGCGAGAACAAGGACCTGAAGGTGGCCTCGTACAGGGTGCAGGAATTTGTCGGACAGTATATCGTGACGCGCTCCCCCCTGTTCCCGCAGTTGAATGCCGGCGCCGGCGCGGAAAGAAACCGCCTTTCCGAACGTGACCAGCAGCTCCCGCTTTCATCGCTTGTTAAGAACCCGGCTAATATTTTCAGCGCCTCAATAAATGCAAGCTGGGAAATAGACCTTTGGGGCAGGATCAGGCGGGCGACGGAAGCGGCTCGCGCGGACGTCTTAAGCACCGAGGAGGCCAGACGCGGCGTCATCCTTACGCTGGTCACGCAGGTAGCCGGGGGATATATGAACCTCCTTGATTTGGACAGACAGCTCGATATAGCAAAACAAACGGCAAAGACGCGGGAAGAGTATTTGAGGATATTTAATCTGCGCTTCAATGCGGGCATAATATCGGACCTCGAACTGAGCCAGGTGAGGTCGGAATACGAGCAGGCCATGGCGGCTATACCGGCCATAGAAAAAGCCGTTACGGAGCAGGAAAACGCGCTCAGCGTGCTGGTCGGCCGCAACCCCGGGCCCATACCGAGGGGGAAGGATATCGATAAACTTATCCTGCCTCCAGTGCCCGAGGGGCTGCCGTCCGAGCTCCTCGAACGGCGGCCCGACATACTTCAGGCCGAGCAGAACCTGATTGCGGCCAACGCCCGCATCGGAGCCGCGAAGGCGCTATATTTCCCTTCGATATCCCTTACCGGACAATTCGGTTTTTTAAGCACACAGCTGTCCAAACTCTTTACCGGACCGGCGCTCGCCTGGAGCTTCGCGGGTACCGCCCTGCAGCCAATCTTTACGGGGGGGTCGATTTACGGGCAGGTAAAAGCTGCAAAAGCGGTCCGGGAGGAGACTCTTGTTCAGTACCAGGAGGCGATACAGAACGCCTTCCGGGACGTTAATGACGCCCTTATAGACCAACGGCGCACACGGGAGCAACTTGAGGAGCAGGCAAAGCAGGTGGAGGCCCTCGGCATTTATGACCGGGTTGCGCGGCTCAGGTACGATAACGGGTATACGAGCTATATCGATGTGCTCGATGCCGAGCGCAGTCTTTTTGACGCCGAGATAAGCTATACTCAGACAAGGGGGGCGCTATTCCAGGCGCTGATAAACCTTTATAAGGCGATAGGAGGCGGCTGGGTAACAATAATAGATAAGGGAAGGACTCCCATAGTGGAAAAACATTAAGGAGGCTGGCATGAAGGCTATACGCGTACACGGGTACGGCGGGCCCGAGGTGATGGTACTGGAGGATGTCCCGGACCCAAAGCCCGGGCCGGGGCAGGTTGTGGTACGGCTGAAGGCCGCAGGCATCAACCCGGTTGATACCTACATAAGGTCCGGGCTTTTTGCCGCGCAGCTCTCGCTGCCGTACACGCCGGGTTCGGACGCGGCCGGCGTCGTGGAACTGGTGGGCGAAGGTGTGTCGCGTTTCAGGCCGGGCGACCGGGTGTACACCGCCGGCACGGTAAGCGGCGCATACGCGGAGCTTGCTCTATGCGAGGAGCGCCGGGTATTTCCGATGCCGGACAGGATAACGTTCCAGCAAGGGGCGGCCGTAGGCGTGCCGTACGGCGTTGCGTTCCGTGCGCTTTTCTACTGTGCGCATTCAGGGCCCGGCGAG
This sequence comes from Nitrospirota bacterium, assembly GCA_049511435.1. Lineage (GTDB taxonomy): Bacteria > Nitrospirota > JACRHJ01 > JACRHJ01 > JACRHJ01 > JBEKYB01. Next base: position 3,751 of record JBEKYB010000103.1, read on the forward strand.
AGCGTCCTGGTGCACGGCGCTACGGGAGGCGTCGGCATTGCGGCGGTGCAGCTCGCCCGCTCTCGCGGCATGACGGTAATCGGCACGGGCGGGACGCCCGAGGGCCGGGACCTCGCAAAAAAGCAGGGCGCGCACCACGTCTTGGACCACACAGAGGAAGGCTACATGGAGCAGGTCAAGGCCTTGACCTCCGGCCGGGGCGTGGACGTGATAATAGAGATGCTGGCGAACGTGAACCTCGGGCGCGACCTAAAGGCGCTCGCTTTCGGCGGATGCGTGGTCGTAATCGGCAGCCGCGGCGCGGTGCAGATAGACCCCAGGGACACGATGTCGAAAGACGCGGCCATAATGGGGCTGTCGCTTTTCAACGCCACGCCGGAAGAGCTGAGAAAAATCCACGCCGGGCTTTTCGCCGGCCTCGAAAACGGCACTCTTAACCCAGTTATTGGACGGGAGATGCCCCTGGCCGACGCCCCGGAGGCGCACCGAGTTATAATGGAAGGCCATGCTTTAGGGAAGATAATCCTTTTGCCCTGACAGTGCAGGACGAAACCTATGCATAGAGGGCGCAGCCGAGCGCGCCGTTATAGGACGGCTCAGGCACGGTGATAACGGAACGTCCGGTATGGCGTTCGAGCAGCCTGGCTATTGCGGGGCTTCGGGCTACACCGCCGGCAAATACTATGGGCCCGACGGGGAAGCGCCCCAACATGGGGAGCGTCCTCTTTACTATTGTGAGGTTTACGCCCGCGGCCAGTTCCGATTGCGGCACGCCTTCGGCCATCTTATGGATAATCTCGCTCTCTCCGAATACCGCACAGGTCGCCGAAAGAGACGCAGGGTCTTGAAAATAGAGGGAGAGTTCGGACAGTTCCATCCCCAGGACCCTCGCCATGTTCTCGATATAACGCCCGGAGGACGCTGCGCATTTATCGTTCATGACGAAGTCCTCCATCCTCCTGCTGGTAACCTTCATGACCTTAGTGTCCTGTCCACCGATGTCCAGGAGAGTGAAGTCCATAAGGCCGGTCTGGTGTATCGCGCCCAGGGTATGGGCCTTTACCTCGGATATTACGGCTGCGCCGTCCATGCGTATGGTGTTCCTTCCATAGCCGGTAAGGACAAGGTTCTTGTGCCCTGGAAATCCGAGCGCATCGAAAGAAACGGACAGACTCCCGCCGGAGACCCTGCCGAACTCGCGGTAGAACCGTGCCGTGTCATAGCTTAACCTCCCGACGACAAGGCCATCCGTCATTTCCACTATCTTGACCTCGCGGCTCCCAAGGTCCATCCCCAGCGGCATTATCCTGCCCCTTTCATGTCCCGGACCATATCGATGAACCCTTCAAGACGGATGCGCGTCCTCGCGTCCACGGGGCCGGGCCGGTCGCCTTCGACCGTAAGCATCGGCAATTTCAGCTCCCGCCTCAGGATTATATCCTCGATGGTTCGGAAGCAGAAGCTCTGGCAGTAGTGGATAATGCCGTCAACGCCCCGCATGGAAACCTGCTCTTTTATATCCCTTATCCTGCCGAATACGTCATAAGGGTAGGTATAGAGCGCATACTGCTCGTAGATGTCCTTTGCCCCGAAGGGCATGGAGAACTGCCGCTGGACCTCGTTGAACACCACCTTGGCGCCTGCGGACTCTATCAGCTCGTAAACGTCAGTGAATATCGGCGGCACGCCAATGTAGGCCAACCGGACCGAAGGGGCTAGATTTGAGGGTCTTTGCTTCACTTCGCCCAGGAAGCCGTCAAGGCGCGCCTCGAATTCTTCCGGGTCTCCGTCAAAATCGGAAGAAGACACCAGCCAGCGGTGGTTCTCGCCGCCCGTAACCCGGCCGTCTTCCCATGTAAGCCTGTCCAGCAGCGAGAGCTTCTTTCGAAGTCCTTTTAGCGCGTCGAATTTCTTCCTTGACGCCTCCTCTTCCGTGCCCAGGGCGTCCATCAATTTCCGCATCTGGAGCGCCAGGAGGTCCCTGTCCCGGTCGTAAGGGAAGGCGAACGGGATTATCCTCATCCCCTGCGACTGCCAAAGCTCCATCAAAGCCTGCGTATTGCTGCAGTCGCCCTGGGTTACCGCCACGATGCCGGATAGTCCGGCGTCCTGCGCGGCCCGGTACAGCCCCTTGATCCAGCCGCAGGTAGTCCTCGGAAGCCCTTCGGCCTCGGCCCGCTCCACGAGCGCATTGGGGTCTTCGGAGGCAATGAAGGTATTATTTAAATCGACAGGCCTGAGCCCGGCCGCGAGTATCGTCTCGACGGGGACGGTCGTCGTAAACCCTATTTTTTCCATAAGTTAATGATAAGGCGCAAAGGTCTCAAAGTCAACAAAAACATCCTTGAAAATCATGCGCTTATAGAGTAAAGTACGGGGTAGCGGAGGTTACTATGCCGGGTCGTCCAACAATTGCACATATTGACCTGGGCGCTTTGTCCCATAACCTGGCGGAGGTCAGGGTCAGGGC
>JBEKYB010000104.1:0-6202 GCA_049511435.1 Nitrospirota bacterium
CTTATGAAGACCAGCCGCTATATCGGCACTTTCATGGCCATCGGCCTGTTTGACGCCGGTCTCCTGGGGGCGCTCTGCATCTCGCTTGCCAGTTCGTGGGCCTTTGGAGAGGTTTTCGGCTGGGCGCACTCGCTTAACTACAAGATAAAGGAAGCTCCGTGGTTCTATGGGTTCTATTTCTTCTCCCTGATAACCGCGGGTATCGTGGTACTCATCCCGAAGGCGCCGCTGGTGCTCATCACCCTCTTCGTGCAGGTAGTGGCCGTCACCCTCCTGCCCGCCGCGCTGGTCTTCTTGATCCTGCTCCTGAACAACAAAAAGACGATGGGAGAATATACCAACACGCTGTCGCAGAACATCATAAATATCGTTATCGTAGTGGCAATCATCATCATATCGACCTTATACGGCATCAGTACCCTGTTTCCAAATGCGTTTTAATAACTCCGGGAGGTGAACCATGCCGAAGAATTTTTTTAGTGACAATTTCGCCAAGGTGCGCGAAATCAACCGGCGGTACGCCACCCCCAACATCGAGATGTCGAAGGGCGTGAAGTTCGCGCTTTTGTCGCTCAGGCTCTATCTGATATTCCTGGTGTTGCTCCTGGTGTATAAATTTATCACCCTGATCAGATAAACGAGGTCCGGCCATGAACACCATACTCACGAACAAGCAGGACCGTTCCGAGTCCATATATTTCCTCAGCGACATTGTCGGCACTAAGGTCTTCCTTCACGACCAGAAAATCGGCAAACTCCAGGACGTTATCATCCGCGAACATGAGAAACTGCCGGAAGTCACTCATTTTATCGTTGGGCGGCCGTTCGGCCGGAAGCCCCTGCTCGTCCCTTGGGACAAGGTGGCCGAGATCAACCGGCACGAGGTCATTATAAGCGGCGAAGACGCGGCAATATATGAAGGCGAACCCGCGCCGTCCCAGGTACTTTTACGGGACCATATCCTGGACAAGAAGGTCATCGACATGGACGACAATGAAATCGACGTCGTCTATGACATTAAGCTGGTAGTCAGGAACGGGAAGATGTACGTCACTGACGTCGATTTCAGCGGGTATGCGCTGCTCAAGAGACTGGGTTTGAAACCGATTGCAAAGGTGCTTTTCGACCACGGCGTATTGAAAAAAGATACCCTCTCCTGGGCATATGTCCAGCACCTTCCGGAAGATATCGGCAGGTTCAGGGGCGCGGTCAAGCTAAAAGTCCTGAAGGATAAGCTGTCCGACATCGACCCGGTAGACCTGGCCGACATCCTTGAGGAGCTCGATAACGAGCAGCGTCTCGCAATATTCCAGGAGCTAGACACCGAGCACGCCTCCGACACCCTCGAGGAGATTGAGCCACGTGTGCAGCGTACGCTGATATCTTCCATGGACAAGGGGAGGGTGGCGGACCTAATCGACGAAATGACTCCGGCCCAGGCGGCGGACGTACTATCGGTGCTGCCCGCGCAGGAAAAAGACGAGATATTGAAGCTTATGGAGCACGAGGAGGCCGAGAAGATAGAGTCGCTTCTCGATAAGCAGGACGACACCATAGCGAACATGACCACCGCAGGCTTCATCAAACTCGGTCCCGAAGAGACCGTGGACGACGCGATAAAGGCCTACAGGCTGATGGCGCCGGACGCCGACGTCACGACATATATATACGTCGTGGACCCGGAAGACAGGCTCCTGGGCGTGGTCAACCTGCAGGAGCTGCTAATAGCAAAGCTCCAGCAAAGACTGGAAGAGGTCATGAGCACCCAGGTCATAAGCCTGGGCCTCAACGATACTATCGACGAGGCAGAGGACAAGTTCCTGCGATACGGGTTCCGCGCCCTGCCCGTGGCCGGGGAAGACGACGTGATTGTCGGAGTCGTCCCGTACCGTGACATTATGAACCTGAAGCATTGATTATTTTCATTAACATTTAACTGAAGGGTGGTGATCTACGCATGGATGCTGGCCCAGGTAGTAGCAGGATAGAACAAACGCTCATAATGAAGACCATGCACGGGTCTGCCGCCGGGAATCTCGCTTAATAGTATCCAATCCTTGCCTCCGGTCTTCTCTGAGCGCATAAACCCGCACTTTTGAGGGCGGGCGTAAATTTATTTTATGCGTATGAAGTAAGGGAGTTTTTATAATGTTCAAATTTGATAACGCAGCGTTCACTATAGCATTTTTGATTTCCATTATCCCTTCGGTCGCGTTTGCCCAGGATGGTGACCCGATAGCCGTGGCAAAGGCAGCATCTCCCGCCCCCGAGTCCGAGCCTTCAGCCCCCGAGTCCGCGCCCGCAGCTCCCGAAGCCCAGCCCGCCGCTCCCGCTCCCGATTCAGGACTTGAAAAACTGGAGAGCGGCTTGCCCTCCTGGTGTCCCAGGGTGCTGGGGCTTCAGTTCAACGGGATATACCAGTATGTGCCTGAATTCCACAGCCCCTATTCCGGGGCCCACAGCTTCTTTGCAGACCATAAGCCCGGCGACGATTTTACGGAGGTCTACGGCGTATACCTGGGCTCCCGGTTGGCGTCTACGCTCCAGGCCTATCTCGATTTTGAGATGGAAAAAGGCGCGGGGGTAAGCAAGGCAGACGGGCTTGGCGGCTATACCAACGGCGACGCCATCAGGGTCGGGTCGGTCGGCCTTTCGACAGGCCCCTATGTGGCGCGCGCATACCTGCGCTATTTCCACCCGTTATCCACCGAGACCGACAAGGCCGAGCGTGCTCAGGACCAGTTTCCGGAAGAAGAGCCCGTAAGCCGCCTCGAGATAAAGGCGGGTAAGCTGGCCTCAACCGATGATTTCGACCTGAACCGCTACGCCAACAACAACAGAACCCAGTTCTTCAACTACGCGTTTCTTTACAATCCCGCATGGGACTTCCCGGCGGATACCAGGGGATACACTTACGGTATTGTCGCCGCCCTCGACAAACCGGCATGGAGGCTCGTCTACGGCTGCTATATGGTGGTCACGACCGCCAACGGCTACAAGTTCGATTATGATATCGGACGAGACCAGAGCAACAACCTCGAACTCACCGTCAAGCCGGGCGACAAGGGGACGGTCGTGCGTATCTTAGGCTACTTGACCCAGGCGCGCATGGGCAACTATCACGATGCCATCGAGAAAGGGATATTAACTTCCACAACGCCCGATATCGCCGCCGACGAGAAGCCGGGGCGCACGAAATACGGAATTGGCCTGAACTTCGAGCAGCCGCTTGCGGACGACGGCGATACGGGCATCTTCGGCAGGGCCAGCTGGAACGACGGCCATAACGAGACCTTTATGTACACGGAAGTGGACCGCCATATAAGCGTGGGCGGGCAGGTGAGCGGAATCCACTGGGGCCGCGCCGATGACCGGGTGGGAATCGCCTATGCGGTGCAGGGTCTGTCGCCGCAGCATAAGGACTATCTTGCGGCGGGCGGCTTAGGCTTCCTCCTGGGCGACGGCAGGCTGAACTATGGCCTGGAGCAGATAACTGAGGCCTATTACCGCATACAGCTGGGCCGCTATGTGCAGATTTCGCCGGACTTTCAGTTCATCCAGAACCCCGGGTACAACAAGGACCGTGGCCCGGCTGAGGTGTATTCCCTGCGTGTGCACCTTAGCTATTAGTCCGGGAGGCGGAACATCTTCTCTCGGGCGGGGGACGGTCTGGAGGTTATCCGCCTGGCGGCCTGGCTACTTATTAACAAGCCCCAGGAGTTCCGTGGCCGTCTTCAGGCCGTCCCCCTCCTCGGCGACCACGCTTTTATAAAACTCGCAGTTTAGACAGTTGGCTAGTTTTGAGGCGAAGACGCTCTGGACCTGGCCGCCGCAAAGAGTTCCTTTTATAATCCAGCAGGACCGTCCCGCCTTGTTGCCCCCGTGCACTCCGTCCAGGCGTTTGTCCTGCGCCGCTATGCATGTCCCCAGTTCCGCAACCTTCTGACCACCCGGCTGTCTACCGCATTTCTTGAATTCCCAACAGTTCATTTTCATAAAACTTTCTCCCCGGCCGATAAAAAATCCGCTATCAGTCCCAGCTTTTTTGTTTTATCGGTTAATGGAGATAAAAACTTTAGAGAAGAAGCGGCAGATTGGCCGCGGGTCGTGCCGGACATGAAGTTCGCCCCGGGACTAAACAGGGTTACGGCATATACCGTAACCCACTGTTTTTTATGGTAGGCGGGGAGGGGATCGAACCCACGACCTACGGCTTGTAAGGCCGTTGCTCTCCCAGCTGAGCTACCCGCCCGTTATTATTATTCCGCAGCTTTTTCCTTGGCCTCTTCCTTTGCCTCGGGGGGCTTGGCTACCTTCACCCGCTTAAGCTTGAGGTTCACCTTCTTTGCCTTATTGCGCGCCTCTTTTATTTTCTTTTTGTCCTTACCGGCAATAGCCGCGGCCGTTTCCGTCTTTGCCGCCTTCAGTTTCGCCTTAAGCTCGTTCTTCTCTTCCGGCGTAAGTTCGATCGTCCTTTTCGCCAGGGCGGCGGTCTTTTTCTTTTTTTCCTTCGCCATTTCAGGAATCCTCCATTATTATTGAAGCCGTGAGTTTAACCGGGCATTGTCTTCAAACAAAAAAAGCGGCCGGGTTACGGCCACTAAATTTATAGATTATTTAGAATCTTTTGTCAATCCAAATTATGCGTACGGGTAAATGTGCGCCTGGAGCGCGCTCATGTCGGTGGCCATCGAGAAATGCTTCCGCTCGTCATCTAAGATATATTTTATAATCTGAGAAATGACGAAGTTCCTGCTGTCGGCAAGCGTCTTCTCGGCCATTACGATCGCGTCCATCTCGACCTTCGTATGGCTTTCCAGAAGGCTCGATACAGTGCTCATCTCGTCCGGCGTGAACGTGACGGTCCCGTTCAGGCATTCGAGCACCACTGAAAGCAGCTCCTTGTGTTTCTGGGAGTCCATCTTTATAGCCTTCATTATGGCCTGCACCACGACGCTCTTCGACTTCTTCAGGATGGCGTCGCAGCTGCCTATGGTCAGGTCCTCAATCTCAATCCACCGGTTGATGTTCTTCTCGAAGTTTGCGCGCCTTACGACAAGGTCTTCCCTTTTGCCCATTAAAACCTCCTTTTTCCTGGAAATTAAAATATGATATAATACATCTTCTTGTTTAAAAATGATAACAGCCGGGCCGGAACCTGTCAAGGTCGTAAATAGAAAGAATTATCAATTACCTTTTGCCCTTGACTTTTGGCGCGTACCGGGATTAGATAATTAATCGGTAAAAATTTTACTCAGGGAGATCAAGAGATGCCGAAACCGAAAGTTGCCTTTCTTTGGGATGAGTCGTTTCTCTGGGGCCTTATGGCGTACAAGAACTTCAAGGCTTTAGGGGTCGACGCCGGAATTGTCACATCGAATGATATCCGCGAAGGAGTCCTGGAACGATGCGACATCCTGTTCGTCCCCGGCGGCTGGTCGTCGGATAAATCCGAAGCGCTGGGCAAGGAAGGGTGCGACGCGGTAAGGGGTTTCGTAAGTTCCGGCGGAAGCTACGTCGGGTTCTGCGGCGGCGCGGGGCTGGCGCTCAGTACAGAGGGCGGCCTGTCGCTGACTAGGGTCACCCGTGTCCCCACAAAACACCGCGTGCCAAGCTTCAGCGGCGAGATTGAACTTGGCGTCGAGGACACGGGCCACCCCCTCTGGAGCGGGGTCGCCCCGCCGTACTGCTTCCATGCGTGGTGGCCGGGTCAGTTCAAGATAGCAAAGGGTGACGACGTCCGGGTTGTTGCCCGTTACGGCGCGCCGGGCAAGGACTTTTATATCGCGGACCTGGCGGAGCTGGACGTGGAGATATACGACGACGGCTGGAGCCACTGGGAAGAAGAATACGGCATCAACCTGAACCCGACTAGGTTGATGGGGGAGCCGGCCATAATCGAGACCTCATACGGTAAGGGCAACGTGCTCCTTTCGAACCTGCACCTGGAGACCCCGGGCTGCGTCAAGGGGAACCGCGCGCTCCTTAACATGATGGGCTACCTCATGCCCTCGGAGCGGAAGAGGGCAAAGAGTGCGCGCGCGGGCAAAAAAGGGGAAATATATCCTGTCGGGCTGAAGGCCATCAGGGCCGCGGAAGACATGATGGACGCGGTCCATCACTTCATCAGGTTCGGGGAGCGGAACTTCCTCTGGTATTGGCGCAACCCCTGGCTGCTCCAATGGCGGCGCGGCGTCAGGGG
>JBEKYB010000105.1:0-6192 GCA_049511435.1 Nitrospirota bacterium
AGAGCTTTCGGGTTTTTTGGCTCCAGCCGCAGGGCCGCGTCAAACGACTCCCTTGCCTTCTCCTTTAACCCCGCCTTCTGGTAAAGAAGCCCGAGGTTTGCGTAGTGGCCGGCGTTCCCCGGCTCCAGCTCAATGGCCTTCAGCATCGCCTCCTCAGCCTCCGCCTCGCGCTTCGGCCTCTGGAGGAGCGTCAGGGCAAGGTGGCTGAAGTATTCCGGGTTTGTGGAATCGAGCCTCGCGGCCTCCTTGAACTTGACCGTCGCGGACTCGAAATCCTTAGCCTTTAAGTTCTTTACCCCTTTCAAGAAGGCATCCCTGGCCTTTGCCGGGTTCTTTGGCTTTCCCTTTCTGGACGCCTCGGCTCGGCCGGGGGCAGACATAACCGTGGCAAGCGAGAGGTCGTACTCCCACCTGCGCGAGTCGTCCGAAAGTATGGCGTGCGCCTCCTTGACTTTCGAAAAAAGCTCCTCAAGCTCGTCCTTTAGCTGCTCCATCCCATCCTTGAACTGCTGGTCCGGATGATAGACCCTCGCATATTTCTGGTAGGCCGCCTCTATCTCCTTTTGAGAGGCCTCGCTGTCAAGCCCCAGGAGCTCGTAATGGTTCTGTGACTTCGAGTCAATGAACGCCTTGTGGACGGAGATCCTGTCGATCAGAGTGCCCGGCTCGCCCACGGACGCGGCTGGCCCGTCCTGCCGCAGCTCCCCGCCTTCCGCCTCCTCCAGGACGCCTATCGAATAGAAGACATGGACGGCCTTCAGCGCCTCGAAATCCCCCGCCTTTGCCAGCGCCAATACCTCTTTTATGGTCCTTTTCCCGTCAAAGAGTGAGATGACCCTTTTTTCGTCGCCTGTGAGGTCCACGTCCTGGTAAAGCTTAAGCGGGTCGGCGGTTACCTTCAGAACCGCGCCCATCGGGGGCATCCCCCGCGAAACCCTCGTCCAGTCGTTTATCCTCTTGACGCCCCGAAGTATCAGGTTCGCGGTGGACATGTGCAGCGTTATCACCTCGCCGGACGGGATATCGCCCGGGTAGAACCGGTATTCGCCCTCGGTCCAGTCGAAAAGGCTGTAGATTATCTCGCGGACCTGGTGCTTCACGCCCCAGAAAAGGTCCTTGGGTACCAAAAACCCAAGCTCCACCAGGACTCCGCCTATCCTCTTGCCGGTCGCCTTTATCACCTTGGAGGCGGCCTCGAACTGCTGCAGGTTTATCTTGCCCGCCTTTAAAAGCATCTCGCCAAGGCGGTCCCCCTCGTAGCTTGACGAGGCGAAAACGATGTTGCCGCCCTTGAAATACAGGCTCTTCTCAATCCCATCCCTGGCGACGGAAAGGGTGCCGGTGTTCTTTTTTTCGTACAGGCAGCTAAGTAGTCCGGGCAACGTATTTTCTTCGAGTTTCCCGGATAGCGGCAGCGGGTTTGGCATAGAGTTTCCTTAGTTTGACCAAGACCGGATTATACCCGAATGCCTGCCTTTGTCAATCCCCATAATTTTAAAAGAGATTATCTTGACTCGCATATATGTCCTTCAACACCTTAGGGTTAATAACCCCTGTCCGTTCGTACAGGTTACAAGACTTGAATTTTATGATATAAGCAACCAGCATTAAATTTCTGAGGAAAGGAGGTGGAGGTCATTGGAAGAGAAATATCCATTAGAAACCAGTTTTTTTAAGTAAAAAAGGAGGCATTATGAGAAAGTTGCTTCACGTATGGTTGTTAGCAATTTCCGTGCTCGTCCTTACCGCCGCGTCCGGTTACAGTGCGACGAGTATAAGCCTTAGGGAATACAAGGCGTCGCTCAAGCAATGGTATCCTCAGACATTCGCAGTAGGAAACTCTCCCTCATTTGCAGCGTTCGACGGCGCAAACATATGGGTAACTAACCAAAGCAGCAACACAGTAACCAAGATGAGTGCCAGCAATGGATCTGTCCTAGGCACCTACACCGTGGGAACCACTCCCAATGGCGTTGCCTTCGACGGCACCAATATCTGGGTTGTGAATTCGGGTAGCAACAACGTGACCAAATTGCGGGCTACTGACGGGACGCACATTGGCACCTACGGGGGACTCAACAATCCTTATCTCATAGCGTTTGACGGCGCCAACATCTGGGTAACTAATCAAAGCAGTAACACAGTAACTAAGATGAGTGTCAGTAATGGATCTATAGTGGGGACTTATAATGTTGGGAGCGAGCCCACCGGCGTTGTCTTTGACGGCGCCAACATCTGGGTAGGTAATAACCAGAGCAGCACCGTAACTGAGTTACGCGCAAGCGATGGGTCTCTCGTGGGGACTTATCCCGTCGGGATTTATCCTAATGCAGTAGCCTTCGATGGTGTCAATGTCTGGGTGGCATGCGCTTCTAATCCCCAAGCTGGTACCGTGACTGAGCTGTGCGCCAGCGACGGATCCCTCGTGAACACTTACAAAGTGGGGAGCGATCCCAATGACATAGCCTTTGACGGCACTAACATCTGGACGGCAAATTGGAATGACGGCACTCTGACCAAGCTACGCGCCAGCGATGGAACCGTCCTGGGCACCTACACTGTAGGGACTTGGCCTTCTGGCATAGCTTCTGATGGAACCAACATCTGGGCAGTAATTAACTCTATCAACAGCGTAACTAGAATTCCTGCACAATGGGTAGGTTCTAATTAAACATGAACCAGAAAAGCCCGCTTCGGCGGGCTTTTCTTTTGCCGCGCGCTTTCCCGCACAAGAAACTACCAAAGGCCCAATTAAATTGACAAGGCCTTGCGCCATATGATATATTCTGCAAGGGCGAATCCGTAACTCCCCCGAAACCGCATGCTGTCATCCGTTGTTTTTTTCATATATATTTTGCGAAAGGAGCACCCTTAGATGAAACGGATAGGGATACTTACGGGCGGCGGCGACTGCCCGGGGCTTAACGCGGTCATCCGGGCGGTATTTCGGAGGGCGGAACAGTACGAATACGAGGTCATCGGGATTAAGGACGGCTGGAAGGGCCTGATGGAACTCGACTACGAGCCGCTCTGCCGCCAGAAGGTATCGGGCATCCACCTATTCGGCGGCACCATCCTGGGCACGTCCCGCACAAATCCTTTCAAGACGGAAAACGGCGCGGAGATAGTCGCCGGTAACATGAAGAAGATCGAACTGCACGCGCTTGTGGCGGTCGGCGGCGACGACACGCTGGGGGTATGCCAGAAGTTATCGAAGATGGGCCTGAACACGGTCGGGGTGCCCAAGACGATAGACAACGACCTCTCCGCTACGGACGTGACGTTCGGCTACGATACCGCGGTCTCCATAGCCACAGAATGCATAGACAGGCTCCATACCACCGCCGAATCCCACCACAGGACGCTGGTGGTCGAGATTATGGGCAGGCACGCGGGCTGGATAACATGCGCGGCGGGCATAGCGGGCGGCGCGGACATGATACTCGTCCCGGAAGAGCCCTTCAATATCCTTGAGGTCTGCGACGTACTCAAGAGAAGGGCGGCAAGGGGCAAGAAGTTCAATATCGTGGCCGTATCCGAAGGGGCGAAGTTCTCCGAGGCCCCGGGAATCGAGGGGAGCCTGGTTCTCCAGACGGCGGACCGCGACGCCTTCGGCAACGTACGGCTGGGCGGCATAGGGAACATACTTGCGACAGAGATAGAGCAGCGGACGGGTTTCGAGACCCGCGCGGTCGTCCTGGGCCATCTCCAGAGAGGCGGCACCCCGACCGCATTCGACCGCATATTGGCCACGCGTTTCGGCGTGAAGGCCGTCGATATGGTGCACGAAGGCAATTTCGGCGTGATGGTCGCGCTCCAGGGTACCAAGATAATCCCCGTGCCCTTGGAAGAAGCCGTGGGCAAGACCAAGACCCTCGACATGGACATGTACGAGACGGCCAAGATATTCTTCGGTTAGGAGTATATATTGAAAAAAATAGGGCTTTTAACTTCCGGCGGCGACGCCTCCGGCATGAATGCCGCGATCAGGAGCGTTGTCCAGACGGCAAATGACATGGGCATCGAGGTCGCCGGCTATGTTCAGGGATACCAGGGGCTCATCGAGAACAACTTCCGCCTGATGGACATGGTGGAGGTGGACGGCATAGTCCAGCGGGGCGGCACCATACTTCGCTCCGCCAGGTGTCTTGAGTTCAGGAGCGACTGGGGCCAGAAGATAGCCCTCGAAAACATCGGCAAGGACGGGCTTGAGGGCATGGTAGTATTGGGCGGCGACGGCTCCCTGCACGGGGCGCAGGTGCTGCACGACCTGGGCGTGCCGGTCGTCGGCGTGCCCGCCTCCATAGACAACGACATCTACGGCACCGATATGGCCATCGGAGTAGATACCGCGCTCAACAATATCGTCCGTGCCGTGGACATCCTGAGGGATACCGCGTCATCTCATGACCGGGCCTTTATCCTAGAGGTCATGGGCAGGAGCTCCGGCTACCTGGCCTTCACTTCGGGTATTGCCTGCGCGGCCGAGGCGGTGATAATCCCTGAGGTCCCATACAACCTCGAAAATATCGGCAACAGGCTCCTCGAGGCCAAGAAGCGGGGGAAGACCAACAGCATCGTGATAGTGGCCGAAGGGGCGGCGTCCGCATACGCCATCGAGATGAAGCTGAAGTCATTCTCGGGCTTCGAGACCCGGATAACTGTCCTGGGCCACCTCCAGCGCGGCGGAGACCCTACGGTATTCGACAGGATACTGGCAAGGAGGCTGGGGTCTGCGTCGGTCAGGAGGCTCGAGGCGGGCGAACGCGGCGTGATGGTGGGCCACGTGAAGAACGAGATCGTCTCCACGCCTTTCACCGATGTCTTCTCCAACAAGAAAGTGCTCGACGACAAGAGCCTTGCGCTGGCGAAGGTATTGGCCGGCGGATAAGCGGAAACGATAATCAGCTAAGGAGCGCCAAAAAAGGGAGAGCCAGATGCAAGAGAACACCGGCAGCCCGGAAAAACCGGAAAAAGTCGACGAGCTTTACATGCGGGGCAGGGACGCATACGAGGGCGGCGACTTCGCCCTGGCTGAGAGATGTTTCACGGAGGTGGTGCAAAAGAGCCCTTACGCAGACGTGTACAATAAGCTCGGCCTCATCTACCACGGGAAAGGCGAGCTAGGGAAGGCTGTTGCCGCATTCAGGAAGGCCCTCGAACTTAACCCCGGCTACACGGAGGTCTCGCTGAACCTGGCCGTGACCCTGAACGACATGGGCAAGTACAATGAGGCGGGCGAGGTCTTCGGGAAGGCCGCGAAGATAGCGCACGATGCCCCTTACACGATAGACCCGTACATCAAGGGCAAGTTAGCCAACGAACACGCGAAGCTGGGCGATATATACTATGACATGGGCCTTTTCGGTGAGGCGGTCGAGGAGTACAAAAAGGCGATAAACCTCCGGCCGACGTTCGTGGACATCATCACAAAGATAGGGATAGCCTACCGCGAAAAAGGCATGTACAACGAGGCCATCCGCGAGTTTATGAAATCAAAGGAGATAAACCCGAAGTATATCCCTGCAAGGATAAACCTCGGGATAACCTATTACATGAAGGGCTTTATAGACCTGGCCGTGACGGAATGGACCGGCGCGCTGGACGTAAGCCCCGATAACACGGATGCCCAGATGTACCTGAAGTTCATCCAGTCCGAGCAGGCCGGCGGCGAAACCCTGGGCGACCTGGAATCTCTATAATTACGGAGGCAGGCGGTATAACGTAATTTAGAAGGCATCGTCTAATAGCCCCCACCCCTGACCCCTCCCCATAGGTGGGGGAGGGGAATTAAAGGGGAAGGGGGAATCTTACCGGACGTCAGATGCCTTATAAATTACGTTATACCGCCTGCTGAATTCATGCAGCCTCTATTATCCGTCAGAAACCTGAAGACCGCCTTCAATACCCGCGAGGGCAGCTTCCTTGCGGTAGACGACGTGAGCTTCGACGTGTACCCCGGCGAAGTGCTGGGACTGGTCGGCGAATCAGGCTGCGGAAAGAGCGTGACCGCGCTCTCGGTACTCCGCATCCTGCCGGACCCGCCCGGGAAGGTCGTAGGCGGCGAGATATTCTTCGAAGGGGCCGATCTGCTCAAGGCGCCCGAGCCGCAGATGCGCAAGGTCCGCGGAGGGCGCATCGGCATGGTGTTCCAGGAGCCGATGACCTCCCTGAACCCGGTCTTCACCGTGG
>JBEKYB010000106.1:0-6127 GCA_049511435.1 Nitrospirota bacterium
CTGCTCGGCCGAGAAAGGTTTCGCCAGGTAGTCGAACGCGCCCTCCTTCATCGCCTCGACGACAGCCGGGATGGTGGCGTATCCGCTTATCAGGATGACTATGGTGTCGGGCGAAATCTCCTTTGCCAGCCTGAGGATGTCGAGCCCGTTCCTTGTCGGCATCGCGAAGTCTGTCAGGATTATGTAGGGCGTCTCCGCTCCTATCAGCGAGGCCGCATCGCTGCTGTCGCTAAGCGTGATGCACTCATAGCCGAGCCTTCTGATGATCCTAGAACAGTTCTCCAGCATGTCCTCTTCGTCGTCTATTACCAGGACCTTTATTTTCGTGTCTTTCAAGAATCCTCTCCCTTGAGTCTCGGCAAAGTAATGTTGAACGTGGAACCTTCACCCCTCCTGCTCAGGACTTCTATGTTCCCGCCGAAGTCCTCGATAATCCCGTAGCTGACGGCAAGGCCCAACCCCGTGCCCTTGCCGACGTCCTTCGTGGTGAAGAACGGGTCGAAGATGTTGCTTAAAATCTCCTCCTCTATCCCTTCTCCCGTGTCCGCGACCGTTATCTCCACCTTCTCGGCGGCATTCGCCGTGGCGACTATGATCGTCCCGCCGCCCGGCATGGCGTCCCTGGCATTATTCAGGAGGTCGAGCAGCACCTGCTGGAGGCGGTTGTCGTTGGCCATGACGCGCGGGTTCTTGGGCGAGAGGTGCTTCTCGATTTTTATCTGCTCCTTCAGGAACTGCTTGGCGATCAGGAAGAGTGTGTCTTCCACAATTGCATTGACGTCCACGACCTTGAGCTCCGCCGGGGCCTGCCTTGCGAACGTGAGGAGCGAGCGAGTGATGTCCGCGATGCGGTTTGTCTGTTTGTTTATTACCATGAGGTCGTCGATGAACTGGCAGTCGGAATCGTTGTCCTTCGACTCCATCAGGATGCAGTCCGTCCTCGAAGCGATAATCCCGACAGGGTTGTTTATTTCGTGGGCGATCCCGGCGACAAGGGTGCCGATAGCCGCCAGTTTCTCGGACTGGATGAGTTTCTTCTGGGCTTCCTGTGTCTGCCTGCCGCGCTCCTCCACCTCGTCCCTTGAGCGCTTCAAGTCGGTTATCATGCGGTTGAAGGAATGGGCGAGCTCGCCCACCTCGTCCTCGCCGTGCACCGGGACCTTCAAATCGAGCTCGCAGTGGCCGATCTTTTCCGTCGCCTCCGAAAGCTCTCGTATGGGCGCGACCACCTTCCTGGAAAGGAGCGTGAGCATGGTTATCGTGGCTGCAAGACTCGCTATCAGCAGGGATATGAGCATTATAATCACGAGGAAGCCGGTCTCCGAGCGCACGTCCACCGAACGCTGCATTATGAGCAGCGCGCCGTTGACCCTGCCGTTTGAGTGACATGCCCGGCATTCGCCCTTGTTCATTATCGGCAAGGCGATTACGCGAACGGTCTCGTCGCCTTCGTGCGTGAAGAGGTCCAGCTCCTTGCCGCTGGCTAAAACGGCGTATTGCCTGGCGTCCAGCCTGCCGCGCTCGCTCCCGTAAGTTAACACCGGCTCGCCCCGGAAGTTAAAAAGCGTGACGCCCCTGACGCCCTCGAAGCCGCTGGCCCTCTTGAGCACGGCCTTGACTCCGTCCAGCTGGTCTTCCAGCATGGCCTGGTCGAGCTCCCTCAAAAGCGTGGTCTTGAAGATGGAGTTTGATTCTTCGATCGTCCTGGAGAACTGTGAGGCCAGGGCAAACTGCTTGACCAGTATCACCATCCCCACGAAAAGGGGGATAATCAGCATTGCGGCGATGGTCCAGACGGTTATCCTGGTACGGAGGCTTTTAAATATCATCCTGCCGGCCTTTTAGTTGCGCTATTATAACGGTTTTTTACCAGATAAGTCAAGAGGATAATAAGGATAGCCGGCCAAGCGGAGCCCTCTAGGACGCATCCATAAGTGCGGTCAGCTCCGCTATTAATACCTCATCAGAATGCTGTTTATGCGTATCCTGATGAGGTCGGCCAGCATATTGGCGGAGTCGGAGAATATCCTTATGCTGCTCCTGGAAGGGTTCTGAAGCGATATGGGGAGTTCCTTGATTTTGTAACCCTTCATGGTCGCCAGAAAGATTATCTCGGAATCGAACGCGAACCGCTTGACCGTCAGGTACGGGAAAATGCCCATGGCCGCCCTGCGGCTGAAGACCTTGAACCCGCACTGGGTGTCCTGCACGGCGAAGTTATCGAGTATCATCATCCTTAAGAGCCTGAAGGTCTTTTCCATTATTTTCCTGTACCACAGTATCGGTGTCAATACCCTGAGCCCGGGGACGAACCTGGAGGCGATGACTATGTCGTATCCGTTATCCAGGCTGGGTATGAAGGTGTCGAGGCTCTCTATCGGGATTGCCAGGTCCGCGTCCATGAACATGACCGTCTCGTAGCGGCTCATCAGGAACCCGTCCCGGACTGCCTTGCCTTTCCCTTCGTTGACGGCATTATCGATAACGGCTAGGGGGATTTCTTGCTGAAGCCTCCTAAGCTCAGTAATCGTCCCGTCCACGCTGCCGTCGTTCACCGCGATAATCTCGAAAGAGGCGAAGTTCTCGGACAGATACTCGTGGATTTTAAGGATGTTATTATAAACCTTGCTCTCCTCATTAAAGCAGGGAATAACCACGGATATCCGGTTGGACGTCTTTAGAAGGCTCCGCTCCCATCCGAGAATGCCGCCCTCGGGGCGTTCTAAAACGCGCAACCCGATGTCCTCCTCAATTACTCCTTTGCGCATTGGGTAAGCCAACGGCAATTCCTTTGCCTGCATACATTCCTCCCGCGGTAATTATTGCTGTGGTTGTAGGGCGCGTTGTTCCGGCGCTTGCGGCCAGATTGGCATATAGCGCCTTGGGGCTGTCCGTTACTTTTGTAAACCCTCCGGCGGACAGGCCTGGTATGCCGTCCTTTACCGGGTCCCGCCCGGTGGCTAAGTAGACCCTGCGGCCGGAACTCCAAAGCGCCCTGAACTCATCGTCCTTCAAGATGAAGCGGTCACTGCCGCTGAACCTTACCGGTACGACCGGCATGCCTCCGTTTTCAAGGATGAACACCTTCCGGCCTGTGTAGTAGGTGTAAGTCGTGCAGAACTCGTACTCCGTCTCTCCGTCCACCACCACTATGTCTCCGGGGCCCGATATGGACGATACGGTCTTCGCCAGGTCCGCGCTCGAGAACGAGCCGGAAACGATGTCGAGGGCCGGCTTCGCGGACACGGAAACCAGGAGCGCCGAAAGGAAAAACGCCGCGAACGAGACTTCCCAGCGTCTCTTTATCAGCAGGTACGCGCTTATAGAGCCGCCTATGAACAGTAGCAGCAAGGTCCTTTCGGCGACCTTCGATAACGCCGCCGTCTCCGACGCCGTAATAGACAGCCAGTCCCCCAATGAGGCGGAGACGTGCGGGAATACGAAAATGCCTGTGACGGCCGTTAGGGCAATCAGCAATGTGCCTGAGAGCACCGAGCCAAGACGCGGTCCGTCCGTACGGCCCAGTTCTGACCAGAAGCTGCCTATCAGGATAGCGAAGGCAGGGAGCACCGGCAGGCAGTAATACTCCATTTTGGAGCCAGCAAGTGAGAGGAAGACCATGCCGCCAAGGCCCCAGTAAAGCGCTAGCCTCTCCGTGGCGTTTATCTGCCTGCCGCGCCGGATATGCCGGGATATTGCCTGGAAGACATATACCGCCCAGGGCATTAGCCAGCCGAGCGTAACCAGGATGAAAAGCGGCGAGCTTACGCTGTCTATGTCCTGGGGGAAACGCCTGTTGAAGAACCTGAGCACCTGTTCGTGTACGATGAAGTTGTTAAGGAACCCCGGGTTCCGTGCCTCCATCAAGAGGTGCCACGGCAAGGTGATGGCCAGAAAAATCATGATGCCAGGCAGGCTAAAAAACGCCCTCAGGACGTCCCACCGCCTTTCGGCCAATATGAAGACGGCAAAGGCTATGCCCGGAAAGACAAGCCCGATGAAACCCTTTGTCATGACAGCCAGGGCCAGGCAGGCGTATAACCCGTACACTCCCCGGCGCGAGCCGTCCTGCATTTTCAGGAAGAAATACACCGCTCCCGCGGTGAACGTGGCCAGCGGGATATCCGTCAGCATGGTAGAGGCGTGTACGACGAACCCGTAGGATGTGGCCAGCACTGCACCGGAAAATATGCCGGCCTTCAGGCTGAGCCTGGACCCTATGCCAAAGGCTATCAAGACCGTACATGCCAGAAAGAGCGCGTTCGGGAGCCTGGCGCTCAGCTCGCTCGGTCCGAAGAGGGCCTGAGATGCCGCATTCGCCCACAAGAAAAGCGGAGGCTTGAAAAGGAACGGGGCGAAGTTCAGCGTCGGATAAAGGAAATGGCGGCTTAACAGCATCTCCCTCGGGACCTCCGCGTACATAGCTTCACTGTCCCAGAGCGGGTGCGCGCCGTAGAACAGGTAGAGGCCGAGCGAGACCAAAAAAATAAAGGCGGCCGCAAACATACCGCCTCCTTTGTGAAGATTAAATTTCATCCCAAATACTTGGTTTCCGCGTCTTGGAGCTTGATGCCTGCGAGGCTGCTGCAGACTAAGTTTATTTTGACTTAGACTGCATTATACCATGAAAGGTTTACAAAGCAAGCAATATTGAAAGGTTACAAAATGGGCGGCCGGCATGCCCGTCCGCCCAAAAATTAGGCAACAAAAAGCTCATACCGGCAGATGCCTGTGCGTTTCTCCGGTCCTGCAGGCCTCGCACGAGTTGTGGTGGACGAGCGCGTTGACCGGGCACCATGAGGCAAGGCCGGTTATGAAAATAACCGCCCCGATTATGGCGATAACTAACCCTGCGACCGTTACATTCGTAACGGCGGACACGAAAACGCCATACCCCCCTAGCACCAGCCATCCCACAGCGAACAGGATTATCCCCAAAAGCAACCTGACGACCTTCTCGATCCTGCCCATGTTATGTGTCACAATACACCTCCATCAGACCGGCAGGTGCATGTGTGTTTCCCCAATCCTGCATGCCTCGCAGCTGTTGGCATGGAAAAGCGCGTTAACCGGGCAATAAGCCGCCGCACCGGTTATGAAAAGGGCCAGCCCTATCAGGAACAGTATGAACCCGGCAACGTACGAGCCGGGCACCGGCCCCCAGAAGAGGTTGAACGCGTTCAGGAAAAACCCGCTGATTATGGCAAGCGCCGCGCCCACAATAATCCTCACATATCTCTCTATCGTGCCCATATTGTGCTTCATAACTCATCACCTCCATTAAATATTATAGCACCAGGGCGGTTTTAAATCCACTGCCCCGCGAGCCTTGAGACCTGACCGGAAAGCATAAAAATATGATAAAATTAAAACAATAGAGAAAGGAGCAATAATATGCTGAAAAAGCTCTTTTACACGGAATCCGGGTGGGTCGGGCTTGTTCTCAGGCTGGCGCTCGGGGTGGTATTTTTCGCTCACGGCTCACAGAAGGTACTGGGCTGGTTCGGCGGCGGCGGGCTTTGTACGACATACTTGAACTTCACTAAAATGGGCATCCCAGGGTTATTTGCCGGTCTAGATATCGCGGCCGAATTCCTGGGCGCAATCGGCCTTATCCTGGGCCTCCTCACCAGGGTTTCGGCCTTTGGCATCGGCGTCGTGATGGCCGTCGCCGTGGTCATGGTGCATTGGCCGCACGGGTTCTTCATGAACTGGTTCGGCAATATGCCGGCCGGCGCAGAAGGTTTTGAATACCATATCCTGGCCTTCGGGATGGCGCTGGCGCTCGTTATCGGAGGAGGGGGGAGGCTTTCGGTGGACTCGGCCATATCACGGGCCTTAAAATGAGCCAGAGGTGCAGTATGTTAAGCGAAAGGCTGAAAAAATATCTCGATGATAACGGCGTTAAGTACGATGTGCTGCGGCACGGGGAGGCCTATACCGCACAGGAGGTAGCCGCCGCGATGCACATCCGGGGGAAGATGCTGGTGAAGGTGGTTATCCTGAAGAGCGACAAGGGATATGTCATGGCGGCGCTTCCCGCGGACCGGAGGGTGGATATCGCATCCCTGCGGTCCGAATTGGGCTTCAGGATGGTCTCGCTGGCCACCGAGGACGAGTTCAAGAA
>JBEKYB010000107.1:0-6098 GCA_049511435.1 Nitrospirota bacterium
TCCCGACGTAAGCGTTACCGCGCAGCCAAACACGCTCCCGGCCACGATCCATATCGCCCACAGCCAGACCGGAAGCCACAACAACACCCGCACGTGGCTATACCGACGGCGACACCTCCAACCCGTCAGGTTTAGCGCCCCGGCGAACACCAGGCCGCCCGCTACCCAAAACAACACTAGATACAGTAGCGCCGCCGGCTCCAATTGAATGATGCTTGACAACTGCTCGCCGGCGGGGCCAACCACAAAAGCCAGCAGGCTGACGGCTGCGAAAGCTAGCGCCGAGAACGGCTCGCTGTCGTCCGGGTTCCTCACAAGCTCCTCGCCGGTATGCGGATGGATCCCGACCACTGGCGGTATATCGAGCGGAGAGGGTAGGTAATTTATTACCGCGTCCAGCAGGGGTTGCACACCCTTGTTCTTGAATGCGGAACCGCAAAGGACAGGGGTAATCTTGAGCGAAATCGTGCCCTTCCTCAGTGCCGCGATTATCTCGTCCTCGGCAATGGGCTGGCCTCCGATGTATTTCTCCATCAGGCTGTCGTCCACGTCCGAAAGAGACTCGATCATCTTATCGTGGTATTCGGCGGCTTCCGCCTTCTGGTCTTCGGGTATCTCGGCCTCGACGAATTTCGCGCCGAGCGCCTCATCCTCGAAGATTATGGCCTTCATCGTGACCAGGTCTATTATGCCCGTGAACTTGTCTTCCTTGCCTACCGGAATCTGGATGGGCACCGGGTGCGCCCCAAGCCTGTCCACCATGCTCTTGACGGATTTGAAGAAGTCCGCGCCGACCCTGTCCATCTTGTTCATGAACGCGATCCTGGGGACCTTGTACTTGTCCGCCTGGCGCCAGACCGTCTCCGACTGCGGCTCCACTCCGGCAACGGAATCGAAGGCCGCGACGGCGCCGTCAAGCACCCTCAGCGAACGCTCGACCTCAATCGTGAAATCGACGTGGCCGGGCGTATCTATTATGTTGATGCGCTTCCCTTTCCAGGAGCATGTCGTGGCCGCGGAGGTTATGGTGATGCCCCTCTCCTGCTCCTGGACCATCCAGTCCATTACGGCGGTGCCCTCATGGACCTCGCCTATTTTATAGGAGACGCCGGTGTAATATAGGATACGCTCGGTCGTCGTCGTCTTGCCGGCGTCGATATGAGCCATTATCCCTATATTGCGGATGTCTTCGAGCGGGTATTGCCTTCCCCGCTTCTTCGCCCCCGCTGTCTTATCAAGCACTTCTGAAGCCATTATTTATTTACCACCTGTAATGCGCGAAGGCCTTGTTCGCCTCCGCCATCTTGTGGGTATCCTCTCTTTTCCTGACCGCCGCGCCAGTGTTGTTGGATGCGTCCATCATCTCGGCCGCAAGCCTCTCGCGCATCGTTTTCTCTCCCCTTTTGCGGGAGAACTGTATGAGCCACCTTATCCCCAGGGCCATCCTCCGGCTCGGCCTTATATCGACCGGAACCTGGTAGGATGCGCCGCCGACCCTCCTGGACTTCACCTCGACCGCCGGTTTCACGTTGTCTATGGCGGTCTTGAAAGTTTTAAGCGGGTCGCCGTTCGTCTTGTCCTTTATGATGTCGAACGCGCCGTAGAGTATCTCCTCGGCTACGCTCTTCTTGCCTTCCACCATCAGGCAGTTCATGAACTTGCCCACGAGCTTATTGCTATACTTGGGATCCGGCAGGATCTCCCTTTTGGGAACTTCTCTTCTCCTTGGCATTTCCTTCCCCCTTGTACTAAGCCTTGGGCCTCTTGGCACCGTACTTGGAGCGGCCCTGCTTCCTGTCGGCCACGCCTGTGGTGTCAAGAGTTCCACGGATTATATGATACCTTACGCCCGGAAGGTCCTTGACCCTGCCACCCCTGATGAGGACTATCGAGTGCTCCTGCAGGTTATGCCCCACGCCCGGTATATACGTCGTAACTTCCATCCCGTTGGTCAGCCTTACCCTCGCGACCTTGCGGAGTGCGGAGTTAGGCTTCTTTGGGGTATTGGTGTATACCCTGACGCAGACGCCCCTTTTCTGTGGGCAGCTCTTCAGGGCAGGGCTCTTGCTCTTCATGGTAGCCTTTTCCCTGCCGCTCCTCACCAGCTGGTTTATCGTTGGCACTTTATGACCTCCCGAAAACGATTCTTCTTAAAATATGTGTTTTTCCGGGGATTTAGCTATTTCACTTTTACCGGGAAAAACTCGCGAATTATATCAACCCTGCATACGGTTGTCAAGAAGATATTTAAATATATCAAAAATAAAAAATAAACGGGACGCCGTCCGTTCCGGGACAGGCGTCCCATCTTGTTTTATCCTTTAGAATCAGTTACTTCGCCACAGCCTCTTCTTTTTCAGGCAGTTCCATGTCCTTGGGCAGCGCATAGGTGTCCCTGTAGAGAGCCGCGCCGGTGCCGGCCGGTATTAGACGGCCCATGATCACGTTCTCCTTCAGGCCCAGGAGCCTATCCTCTGAGCCGTTTATCGCGGCCTCCGTAAGGACCCTGGTGGTCTCCTGGAACGAGGCGGCCGAGATGAAGCTGTCGGTCGAGAGCGAGGCCTTGGTTATGCCCAGCAGGATCGGCTTGCCTATTGCGGTGTGAGCCTTCCTGAAGGCGGCCGGCCTGGCGCCTTTTCCTTCCAGTTTGGCGTTCACCTCTTCTATCACCTTCGGGTCCACCAGCTCTCCCAGTATGAAGTCGGAGTCGCCGGGTTCCTCGACTTTGACCGTCATCGATACGTGGTCGTTCTCCTCGATGAACGGGAACCTGTCCACCTGCTCCCCGATGAGGAACCGGGTGTCGCCCGAATCCTCCACCTTTACCTTGCGGAGCATCTGGCGCACGATGACCTCGATGTGTTTGTCGTTTATCGAGACGCCCTGCAGCCTGTAGACCTGCTGCACCTGGTCCACTAGGTATTTCTGGAGCTCCTTCGGGCCCATGATGTCTAATATATCGTGCGGGTCGACCGAGCCGTCCATGAGGGGTTCGCCGGCGACCACCCAGTCGCCCTCGTGCACGTTTACGTGCTTGCCCTTCGGGATGAGGTACTCCTTCTCGTCGCCCAGAGCGCCCTTCACTATGACCCGCCTCATGCCCTTGACGAAGCCGCCGTACTCCACGGTGCCGTCGATCTCGGATATGACCGCCTGTTCCTTGGGCCGCCTTGCCTCGAAAAGCTCCGCGACCCTAGGAAGACCGCCGGTGATGTCCTTGGTCTTGGTGGTCTCTCTCGGTATCTTGACTAAGATATCGCCCGGGCTGACTGGGTCGCCTTTTTCGACCAGTATGTGCGCGCCGGCCGGGAGCAGATACCTGGCCACCGCGTTTGTGCCTGGTATCTTGGCCGTCCTTCCCGACTCGTCCTTGATCGAGATACGCGGCCTCATGTTGGCCGGGTAGTCGATGATGACCTTGTGAGACAGGCCAGTAGTTTCGTCTACCTCCTCGCGCATCGTCACGCCCTCGACGATGTCGCCCAGAGCGATCTTGCCGCCGACCTCGGTCAGTATCGGGGTTGAGTACGGGTCCCAGTCTACTAGTATCTGGCCTTCCTTGACCTTCTGCTTGTCGGTCACGTGCAGGTTGGCGCCGTAGGTTATCATGTAGCGCTCCTTCTCGCGGCCGGAGGCGTCCCTGATTGCTATCTTGCCGTTCCTGTTCATGACGACTATGCTTCCGTCCGTTTTCTTGACAGTATGCAGGTTTATATACTCGACCACGCCGGCGTTCTTGGCGTTTAGCTTGGTCTGTTCGACAACCTTGGACGCCGTGCCGCCGATATGGAACGTGCGCATCGTGAGCTGTGTTCCGGGCTCGCCGATGGACTGCGCCGCTATTATGCCGACCGCCTCGCCGATATCCACCAGGTGACCCCTGGCCAGGTCGCGCCCGTAGCACATCTTGCAGACGCCCCTCCGGGTCTGGCAGGTAAGCACCGAGCGTATCTTGACCTTGTCGATGCCGGCTTCGACTATCTTCTTGAGGTTTTCTTCGTTTATCTCCGTGCTCGCAGGGACAAGCTTCTCGCTCGTCACCGGGTCCATTATGTCCTCGGACGTGACGCGGCCGAGCAGACGCTCGTCTAAGGGTTCTATTATCTCTCCGCCCTCGACCAGCGCGGTCACCTGTATGCCGTCGACGGTCTTGCAGTCCACCTCCGTGATAATCACGTCCTGCGCGACATCCACCAGGCGGCGGGTAAGGTATCCGGAGTTGGCGGTCTTGAGCGCCGTGTCCGCAAGGCCTTTCCTGGCGCCGTGCGTGGAGATGAAGTATTCCAGGACCTTCAGTCCCTCGCGGAAGTTAGCCTGGATGGGGGCCTCGATGATCTCGCCAGAAGGCTTCGCCATCAGACCTCTCATGCCAGCCAGCTGGCGGAGCTGCTGCGCGCTGCCCCTGGCGCCCGAGTCGGCCATCATGAATATCGAGTTGAAAGAACGCTTCTGCTCCGGGGAGAGCCCTTCTATCTCGTCGTCTATGCCCAGTTCCGACATCATCTCCGACGCGATCGTCTCGGTGACGGACGCCCAGATGTCGATGACCTTGTTGTAACGCTCGCCGTTCGTGATAAGGCCGTCCCCGTACTGTTTCTGTATCTCCATGACCTGCTTCTCGGCCTGAGCGATGAGCTCGTGCTTGTGCTTGGGGATGTGCATGTCGTTCATGCATATCGATATGCCTGCCTCGGTCGCGTACTTGAATCCGGTGTCCTTCAGGTTGTCCATCAGGAGCACCGTGGCGCGCGCGCCCGCCTGGCGGTAGCTAGCGTCGATGAGGGCGGCTATCGCCTTCTTGCTCATCTCCTTGTTGACCAGCTCGAAGGGAAGCCCCTCGGGGAGTATCTCGGAGAGTATCACCCTGCCGACCGTCGTGTCCACAAGCTTGCCGTCTATCTTCACTTTGATGGATGCGTGCTTGGCCACGACGCCATGGTCGTACGCTATCCGCACCTCATCGGGACCCGAGAACCTCATGCCCTCGCCTCTGGCACCGGGCCTTATCTTGCTAACGTAATAGACGCCCAGAACCATGTCCTGCGACGGCACCGTTATGGGCCTGCCGTTGGCGGGCGAGAGGATGTTGTTCACGGAGAGCATCAGCACCCTGGCCTCCACCTGGGCCTCTATCGACAGGGGCACGTGGACCGCCATCTGGTCGCCGTCGAAGTCCGCGTTGAACGCGGTGCAGACCAGCGGGTGGAGCCTTATGGCCTTGCCCGATACCAGCACCGGGTCGAACGCCTGGATGCCCAGCCGGTGGAGCGTCGGGGCGCGGTTCAGCATCACCGGGTGCTCGCGGATTACCTCCTCGAGCACGTCCCATACCTCCGGGCGCTCCCGCTCCACCATCTTCTTTGCCGACTTGATAGTAGTGCAGAACCCCTTCTCCTCGAGCCTGTTGAATATGAACGGCTTGAAAAGCTCAAGCGCCATCTTCTTGGGCAGGCCGCACTGGTTGAGCTTTAGCTCCGGCCCGACGACGATTACGGAACGGCCCGAGTAGTCCACGCGCTTGCCCAGGAGGTTCTGACGGAAGCGGCCCTGCTTGCCCTTCAGCATGTCGGAGAGCGACTTCAGCGGCCTCTTGTTCGGGCCCCTCAATATCCTGCCGCGCCTGCCGTTGTCGAAAAGGGCGTCCACCGCTTCCTGGAGCATCCTCTTCTCGTTCCTTATTATGACGCCAGGAGCCTTCAGCTCCTCCAGCCTCTTTAACCGGTTGTTCCTGTTTATGACCCGCCTGTAAAGGTCATTCAAGTCCGACGTCGCGAACCTGCCGCCTTCGAGCGGCACCAGCGGCCTGAGCTCGGGCGGGATGACCGGTATCACGTCCAGTATCATCCACTCGGGCTTATTACCGGACTTCCTGAACGCCTCGACGACCTTCAGGCGCTTGGTCAGTTTCTTCTTTACGGCGGCCGAGTTCGCCATCTCTATTTTGACGTGCATCTCGGCGGCAAGCTCGTTTAAGTTTATGCGGCGGAGCAGCTCCCGGATAGACTGGGCGCCCATGTCGGCCTTGAAGCGGCTCCCGTACTCCTGGAGGAGCTTCCGGTACTTGTCCTCGGTGAGCAGCTCCTTCTCGTTCAGCGGGG
>JBEKYB010000108.1:0-6075 GCA_049511435.1 Nitrospirota bacterium
CGCGTATGAAAGGCCCGACAGCACCGATGCGGTTATCAGGCAGGCGTGCTCCACGCGGAGCGGCAGGCCTAGCTTGCCGCCGCGCGCTATGCCGGCCTTTAAGTCCTTGCCCCGGACGTACTCCATGACTATGCAGTAGGAGTCCTCTATCCTGCCCAGGTCGTATATCTGTACGATGTTTTGGTGGTCCAGCAGCGCGGCCAGTTTCGCCTCGTCCACGAACATGCCGATGAAGTCCTGGTCGCTGGCCAGGTGGGGAAGTATCTTCTTGATGGCGAGCTGTTTCTGGAAGCCCTGCTCGCCGTTTTTGACGGCCTTGTAGAGCTCGGCCATGCCGCCGGCGGCTATCTTCTTAAGCAGCAAGTAATTTCCGAAACGCTGTCCTGGCATAAACCTCTCCGGATTACCTCAGCCTAAATCTAGCAAAAGCCGTGGGCAGCGTCAACAGTTTAATGGAGATTAATTCAATTTAATCGGGCGTGAAAGGGTCGCCGGAGGGGTTACCGGCCCGCCTGGACAACCGCGCCCCCGACGACGATGATGGCGAGTCCCAGCCATGTCGTGACGGGGATGGTTTCCTTGAACAAGAACCGGCCCGTCAGGACGCTTATCACCGCGAATACCGCGACGTAGACCCCGAGGAGCTTCGAGAAGTCCCACCTGACCGTGTTCACCACAACGCCGTAGCAGCCGAGCATCAGGAAGCCCGAGACTATGAACCAGGCGACGCCGCCCCGCAGCCCTTTCCTTATTACGGCGTCGCCGCCGACTTCCAGGATGGCCGCGGCAATGAATATGAACCAGGCAACGGGTGTCATTCCTTGCACCTTTCCGGCTTCAATGGGCGACCCCGCGGAGGTGTATCAGCCAAAGAAGCAGTATCACTATGGCTATGGGTATGGACACGGCCAGCGCGGTAAGTAATGCCTTCCTCCACTTGCGCTTCCACGGGGCCGCCGCCTGGAGCCTGTCGCACCGCCCCGTCAGCACCACTTGGCTTGGGTCGTCAAGCTCCGCCTTCATCGCCGCCGCGTTCTGGTAGCGGCTCCGGGGGTCTCTTTCCATCGCGTGCAGGATTATCTCCTCGACCTGCGGAGAGATGTTCGGGTTCCGTTTCCTGGGGGCCTCCGGGTCGCCGGTGACGCGGGCGTTCATGACGACGAACATGTTCTCGTTCTCGCACTCGAACGGCGTCTTGCCCGCCACCATCTCGTAGAGTATCGCGCCCAGGCTATAGATGTCCGTCCGGGCGTCCCCGCGCTTCCCCTTGACCTGCTCGGGGGCCATGTAATCGGGTGTGCCCACCGCCGGGGTGAAGCCGGTGAACGTGATGCGCCTTCCCTCGGCGGCCTTGGCGATGCCGAAGTCCATTATCCTTATGGTGCCGTCGTAGCATATCATTATGTTCTGCGGCTTCAGGTCCCGGTGGACGACGCCGTGCTCGTGCATGTACGATAGCGCCTCCGAGATGCGGCTCGCGAGCTTGACCGCGTCCTTTTCGGGCATAGGCCGGACGCTGTTCAGAAGGTGCGCGAGCGTATAGCCCCGGAGGTATTCCGTCACGATGTACGGCCTGCTCCGGCGCTCCTCGTCCACCTTGACGAACTTCAGGATGTACGGGTGGTCGAGGCGCATCCCGATATCTTCCTCCCGCTCGAACCGCGAGTAAAAGCCGGGGTCGCTCTCGAACTCCATGAAGGGCACCTTTACCGCAACGGTCTCCTTGGTCTCCTGGTCGGTCGCCTTGAATATCGTCGCCATGCCGCTTCTGGTGATTGTCTCGGTGATGAGGAACCGGTCGTCCAGGGTCTGCCCCGGCCGTAGGTCATAGCGGGCGGTAGGGTCCGGCGGCTCCTGGTACATCGGGACGCCCCGGTAGTACTCGATCTTCTCGACCTCGTTTATCTGGATTACCTGTACCGAGAGGTTGTCGGTGGTGCCGCGCTGTTCGGCCAGGGCGACTAATCTTCGGCAGGCCTGGGCCGGGGAGAGGCGCGAGACTATATCGGCTATCTCGTTGTCGGCCACGTACGCATATAATCCGTCCGAGCAGAGCACGATGTGGTCGCCCTTCATCGCCGTGGTGCTCTCGACGTCCACACGGGCGACGGGCTCCTGCCCGACGCTCCTGGTGAGGATGGAGCGGTTTTCGCTGGTCTTTGCGTCGTTTTCGGATATCAGCCCGAACTTCTGCTGCATGTTGGTGTAGGTATGGTCGGTGGAGAGCTGCCTGGCCTCGGCCTTCCTTACCAGGTAAACCCGAGAATCCCCGACGTTGCCGACGACGATTTCGTTGTTCCGGAGCACGACGACGGCCAGGGTCGTCGCCATGCGGGAGCGGCCGTGGTCCTCCATGCCCTTGTCGTATACCGCGAGGTTGGCCGCGCCGAACATCCTTGTGATGAGCTGCTGCGGGGTGTTCTCCCCGGGGGTCTCGCGGAATGTCCTGAGAGCCGTCTCCACCGCCAGGCGGCTCGCCACTTCGCCGCGCTTTAGCCCTCCCACGCCGTCGGCCAGAGCCGCGACCGCGCCTCGGCCGCGTTTCTCCTCGAGGGTTTCCGGCTGCCAGAAGCCGACGAAGTCCTCGTTGTTCTCCCTGGCGGGTCCGGGCGATGAAAGTTCGGCGTATGTCAGTTCCATAAAACACCGGAGGTTGTCACTTTGCGAGTAATACCTTGTACTTTACCATCTTTGAAGGAAAAATAAAACGGGAATCAAGACATGGGGAGGCGGCGTTATCTTATGAGCCATCAAATTCGCCGGAAGGCTTCCGGGCGGGCCTAAAGGCCCAGACCGGAACCGGCTGGTTGATGTCTCAACGATAACACCGCCTCCCCAAACCTTTCATCCCCGCGGGCACGGCTACGTATTCACGTCCACGGGTTTGCTGCTCAGGAACACCTCTCTGCCTTTGGCCTTGGTGGACTTCAGGAAGTAGAAGGCCCCGTAAGCGCCCCACAAAAAGACGACGCCCAGAGCGATGTACGGCTCCTTCCAACTCATGCCGCTGACCGTGAACGGCCCTATCAGGTAGAAGAGCATTATGGCAAGGTTGGCAAGTAACCCGAGCGCCGGGATGACCACGTGCTTGATGGTGTTGAAGCTGTGATGCTCCTTGAACGCCACCATCGCTATCCAGCAGGTGATCATATACAAAAGGAATGTGCCGAAGTTGCTGACCAGGGTCACGATGAGGAGCGTGTTGGGGAGCTTCACGTACATATCCGGAGAGAATATGCCGAAGCTGTACCAGAAGTTGTGCTTGTCGAGCGCGGCTAGCGGCGTCGCCTGGCCGCCAAGATATACCGTCACCGTGATAATGCCGATGAATATCGAGATTATGGCCAGCGTCCATATCGCGCGGTAGGGCGAAGCCGTCTTGCCGTGCAGGAGGCCGAAGTGCGACGGCACTTCCTCGTCCTTGCCCATCGCGTAGGTTACGCGTGCGCCGGTGTTCAGACACGAGAGCGTCGTGCCGATAAGCGCCAGGAACACCGTGAGCGCCTGCACCAGCATGAAGGCCTTGCCAGCCGCGTAGCTTCCGAAGAGCCACGTGCCGGTGATGACCATCATGTCGCCTATCGGAGCGCCGGAAGCGCCCGCCATCGGCATCGTGTAGCCGTTATGCATCATGTAGTTCGCGGCGAAGTACTCTATCAGGTAGCATACCGCGCCCTGTATCGCGAGCGACAGGAGCACCGCCTTCGGGATGTCCCTCTTCGGGTGCTTGGCTTCCTCGCCCATCGCGGTCACGGACTCGAATCCGACCAATATCAGGATGGCGATGGCCGCCTGGATGAATATGAAGTTGAACCCGTGCGGGGCGATGACGGACTTCGCCGACGAGTGGTAGTTGAACACGGGGTTGCCCTTGTCGTCCTTGGTTATCGCCCCGTCTACATAGTCTACCGTGAAGGGCGCGGCGAGCTTCGGGTCGGCCACCGCCTTGCCGTCCTTGTCCGCCGGGACCGGCGTGCCGGACTTCTCATCGGTCGCGTCCTGCATCTGGAAGACGGGCTTTCCGTCCTTGTCCACGGTCGGCTTGCCGTTTGCGTCCATCACGGGCGTCGGGTTGCCTTTTTCGTCCTTCACGGGCGTCTGGGCCACCTGGTAGTTCACCGCGATGCCGTTAGACAGATGATATCCGGTCGCGCCCTGCGGATGCTCCACGCGGTAGCCGATGGCGATGACGGCGAACACCAGGAGCGCCGATATCTGGATGATGTTTATCACGACGTTCACGGCCGTCGTGCCCGTCACGCCCCGGTATGCGATGTAGGCCACGCCCAGAGCGAACACGCCGCAGAAGAGGTACATGAAGAGCGGGCTGTTGTATGTGCCGCTGAAGGTGTCCGGCCAGAACTGATTGAGGAGGAATCCGCCTAAGATAGCCGTCACGCCGACCATGACGCCGGGGTACACCCAGTAATAAAGATGGCTGGCCCAGCCGGTGATGAACTTGGCCAGGCGGGCGAACTTATACGCGTGCGTCTTCGACAGATACGCCTGCTCCGCGTAAAGGTACGACGAGCCGGGGCCGGGGTAAAGCTTCGCCAGCTCGGAGTAGCTAATGGCCGTGGCGAAGCAGAGCAAGAGGGCGAAAAAAATGCCCGCCCACATGGATATGCCGGCCATCGGCGCGCCGTAAAGCGCCTGCATCTGGAATGTCAGCCACAAGAACGCGCCGGGCGCGATAAGCGCCATCGCGTTTACCGTCAGCCCAGTAAGGCCCAGGGTCCCTCTCGATACTTTTTCTTCGTTTGCCATATTTGGCCTCCTTGTTAAGAATTTCTCTTGTGTTTTACATATTCAAGACCCGTGCCAGTTCGATATATATTAATATAAACATTTGTAAAATAAGGATATTATATGCATATAATTTAGGCAGCAGTTTATGGAAAATTGACACTTTTGTTGCCTAATAAGCCCGCACAAGGCCTTTTTTGCCTATTTTTTAATCACACGATTTTGGCCGGAAAAGGCCTCCTTTCGTGCGTGAAAGGGCCATCCGCCGTGGCTGTGGAAAACGAAGTAAAATTTTTACTTGCGGGAGGTAAATTTTTTATCAGCGTTTAGCGCGAGCGGACCGCGCCCGGGAAACCGGCGGCCTCTGTGAGTCTTTCAAACAACTTCCAGGCGAGGGTATGGAGGTTTGCGGTGTCTTCTCTGTTATAGCTGACGAGGGTGTCGAGCGCGCCCGACGCGCCGCCCAGGTGGGCCCGCCAGAGCAGCACGGCCTGGTATCCGGACATGCCCTTGACGCTGTCGTCCCGGCCTATGCCGACCAGCTCTTCCACTTTTTTAAGCCCGCCCTTAAGCCCGGCCTTGTGGCAGACGGGGCAGAGGTCTAAGTGGGGCAGGTCTATCCTGATAGACGGGTAGGAGTCCCTGAGGTACGGCAGGTCGAAGCCGTTGCCGGAGTATGTGACGAGCAGCTTCGCCCCCTCCAGCTCTTCCTCGATGGCCTCCTGCGTGAGGTTCACGCCTGCTATATATGGGCGGTATTCGCCGTGGGAGTAGAAACCGGCCACGGTGACATAACCCTCCCCGGCGCGCCTGCCGTCGGTCTCGATGTCCAGGCAGATGGAATCCGCGGCAAGAGGCTCCCAGAGACGCCAAGTCTCGCGAGGCCCCAGGAGCGGCTTGAAATAACGGATGTTGCCGGAGGCGTAGGCGTCGGAGGCGGCGGCGACGTAGCGGTCGAGCACGGACTTCCGAGACGGAGAAAACCCCGGGATGCGCTCCCTGCCGAGAAAATCGTCCCAGCTAAGGACGCCCATCCTCCAGAGGTATCTCTCGATTTTGGGGCCTATGCCCGGGAATATGCTGAAGGAGTTACATAACATACATACTAAAGCTATAGACCCATCTGATTTAAAGCGGGACTCAGGCCTTTTATCTTAGGGCGGTGAAGATTCGGCGGCAAAGCGGCTTCTTTTCTAAAATCATCAAAGGCGCTTTGAACTCTCCCCTCGGGACTGTAATAATTTCCGTCAAGATGATATGAAAAATTCGCTATTAGAGAGGTTGTCTGTGCATCAAAGAAAAAAACCTGAAAACTTTTTAAATATTTCC
>JBEKYB010000109.1:0-6035 GCA_049511435.1 Nitrospirota bacterium
TGAGATAGCTGCCGCGGGCGGCCACAATATCCTGATGATAGGCCCGCCCGGCTCCGGCAAGACGATGCTCGCCCGGAGGCTTGTGAGCATATTGCCGGAGATGGGGTTCGACGAGGCCATAGAGACCACTAAGGTCCACAGCGTCGTTGGCCTTATACCGGCGGAGAAAGCGCTCGTGGCGACCAGGCCGTTCAGGAGCCCCCATCACACGATATCGGACGCCGGGCTTATAGGCGGCGGTGCTTATCCGCGGCCCGGCGAGGTTAGCCTCTCTCATAACGGCGTGCTCTTCCTGGACGAATTGCCGGAATTCCACAGGAACGCCCTCGAAGTGCTTCGCCAGCCCCTTGAGGACCGTCAAGTTACAATTTCCAGGGCTACGGCCTCCATCACGTTCCCGGCATCGTTCATGCTGGTGGCCGCGATGAACCCCTGCACCTGCGGCTTCTATACCGACCCTTCGCACCAGTGCACCTGCACTCCCAACCAGATACAGCGGTACCGCTCACGAGTTTCAGGGCCGCTCCTTGACAGGATAGACATCCATGTCGAAGTCCCGTCCGTGAAATATCGGGAACTGACCGACGAGCGCCCGGTTGAGAGCTCGGAAGAGGTAAGGCGTCGGGTGAACCGTGCAAGGACCGTGCAATTAAAACGCTTCAGCAGCGACGGGGTATACTGCAACTCCCAGATCAGGCCGCGCCACCTGAAGAAGTACTGCGCCGTGGATGAAAAGACCCACAAGCTCCTGGAACACGCCGTGGAGCGGCTCGGCCTGTCCGCCAGGGCATATAACCGCATCCTGAAGGTGGCCCGCACGATAACCGATTTAGACGAAAGGGAAACCCTCACCGCAGCCGACGTCTCCGAGGCCATACAGTACCGTTCCCTGGACAGAAAGCCCACTTAGCCTCGGCTAAACATGAGTGATTTCGCGCATATTTTTGTTGGCCGCCTTGACAGATTTTCACAGGATGATATACTAACTTAAAAATCGTTCCAGCATTACAGTATTCGGAGAAACGGTAAAATGCCTGAAAAGATTCTAGTAGTAGATGATGAGCAGGATATAGTCAAGGTCATCTCGAAAATCCTCGAACTCTCCGATTACCAGGTAATTACCGCATACAACGGCACCGACGCAATAAGGGTTGCCAAGGCTGAAAACCCGGCGGTAGTGCTCCTCGATTACATGATGCCGGATATCACCGGCCTGGATGTCTTAAAAGAGATAAGAGGCTATTCGGAAGACATATACGTTGTCATGGTGACCGGCCGAGGGAGCGAAGAGGTCGCGGCCACGGTTATGAAAGCGGGTGCGACTGATTATATAATAAAGCCCTTCGTAAAGGACCAGATAGTTGCGGTAGTAAGGGACACCCTAAGGATAAGAGGGGCGGAGATAAGGGCCAAGAGGCTTCAGGAAGAGCTGAGGGCGTTAAACCTTGAGCTGGAGGACAAGGTGGAAGAGCGGACCCGTGACCTGGTCGAGACGCAGGACAGGTTGATACACCAGCAGAACCTCGCATCGCTGGGCGAGATGTCCGGCGGGATGGCGCATGAGATAAGGAATCCCCTGAACTCAATCGCGCTCTACGCGCAGATACTGATGGAGGAACTCGAAACCGGCGACCAGAAGCGCCAGTACCTAGATAAGATAATGAACGACATCGACCGGATAAACGCAATCGTGACCAACCTAAACCTCTTCTCGCGCAGGATAAGGAGGGAAAAGGAGCCGCTCCATCTCCAAAGACCGCTTAAGTCCGTCCTCCGGACGCTGTCCACCAAGTTCGTCAAGAACGACATCAGGCTGAAGGTTGAGATCGCCCCCGAGCTTCCTGAAGTGCTCGCGAGCAACGAGGAGATGGAAGAAGTCTTCTCCCACCTTCTGATAAACTCGATCCACGCGATGCCGAAGGGCGGCGAGATCACCATACAGATGAAGCCCGTAAAGCTTAACCCGCGCGCGGACATCCTCAAGGAAAGACCCGCAACCCCCAGGGAATACATAGAGATAACCATGACCGACACCGGGATAGGTATCTCCAAGGATGCGCTCGGGAAGATATTCATACCCTTTTTTACCACCAAGACCGACTGGGAAGGCACCGGTCTCGGGCTTTCGGTAGTAGACCGGGTAATAAACGACCATGAAGGGACAATCGAGGTCGAAAGCGAGGTAGGCAAGGGCACAATATTCAGGCTCCGGCTACCGGTCCTTCAGAGCGGCGCCAATTTCAGCGTCCTTAAGTCCGCTGTCGGTTAAATCTCTTCCGTTTCCCCCTTATTCCTTCTTGCCAAACAGTTGCAGTTGAAGTAAAATAACCGCCAGGGAAGGTCTGTCGCGGTTTTTTTGTTAATCAGGGGGCCTGACGTATGAAAAAACTTGTGACTATTTTGTTGCTCTCGGCGGCTATGCTCCTGCCGGCGGCGGCTTACTGCCAGGGCGTGAAGGCGGTGGTATTCCCGTTCAAGAACAACGGCCAGCCGCAGCAGAACGGTCTGGCTTCGGGCCTTTCCGCGATGTTCACCACAAACCTGATGCGGGACAAGGGAATAACCGTCATCGACCCGCAGCGGGTGGTGTCCGCGCTCGCCAAGGTACCGCTTTCCGGCGGCGCGCCTTCACTGGAGGACGCGATGAAGATTGCCGCGTCTTTGGACGCCAGCTATGTAATAATGGGTGATTTCGTAGTATTTGGCAGCAAGTTCAGGATAGATGCGCGTGTCTATGACGTGAAGAGAAGCGATCTTATAATGGCGGACAAGGCCCAGGCCAAGGAAGACTCGCTGTTCGATGCGGTAGACCAGCTCTCGGACAAGATAGTCTACGCGATGACGGGAGGGTTGCCCGTTGTCGCCGGAAGGCTCAGCGTAAGCTCCGACCCGCCGGGCGCGGAGGTCCTTATCGACGGGAACAAGGCCGGGAACACACCGGTTAACGTAAACAGCATATCCACGGGACTGCACCAGGTGGAGATGGATATGCCTGGTTTCCAGACATATAAGGGCAGCGTTGCCGTGAAGGAAGGCGAGACCTCAAAGCTGGACGTGAAGCTTATAAGGCTTTACGGCGGCGTGCGCATGTGGTGGAAGGAACTGCCGTCCAGCGACGTGATGTTTGGAGGCGATGACATACCCATGTCTCAGTTTCAGGGGATAAACATAATTTCCAGGTTCTGCAGGAATGTCCCGGCTGGCAACTATAAAGTTGTCGTCAGGATGCCCTACAAGGACGAAACGACCTGGGATAGTGCGCCCATATGGAAGACCTTTACCGCCGACGTTGACATAACCCCGGGCGAGGTAATTGATATTTACTTAAATAACGACTTGTTCTCTCCCGGTTTGGATATAAGCACATGCGACTCATGCGTGGCTAACTGGGATTTTACCACCAAGATGTCCTGGGTTGAAATGAGGTAGCGGCAGGCGGTGCTTAAGGAGCTTGTCATAAAAGACTTCGCGATAATCGACCGGCTCGAGCTGAGCTTCGGCCCGGGGCTTTCGTGTCTGACCGGCGAGACCGGCGCAGGCAAGTCGATACTTGTGGATGCCATATCCGTTCTCCTTGGCGGGAAGGCGGGGCCGGAATATCTCCGGGACGGCGCGGAGGCGTCGGTAGAAGGTTCCTTCGACATCGCGGGCCAGCCGGAGCTGGCGGATTTCCTGGAAGGACAAGGCTACGCACCGGAGGGCGACCTGATAATAAGGCGCGTATTCTCCGCCGGGCGCGGCAAGGCATACGTGGGCGGGTCCCTCGCCAATATCCAGATGATACAGGAAATCGGGAATTTCCTGGTTGACCTCCACGGTCAGCACGAGCACCAGTCGCTCCTCAGGGTGGACTCCCACATGGGCCTTCTGGACTCGTACTGCTCCCTTGGCGGGAGGGCGGCGGAATATGCCGGTACATACACGGAGTTAGGCGCCCTCAAGAGGAGGCTTGCCGGGCTAGAAGGGATGGAGAGGGAGCGCGCGCGGCGGCTTGACCTGCTAATGTTCCAGAAGGACGAGATCGATAAGGTCGCGCCGGTCCCGGGCGAGGAGGATGAACTGAAGGCGGAGCGGGCCAGGCTGATGCACGCCGACCGGCTGAGGGCGCTTACGGAAGCGTCGATCGAGGGCCTCAAGGACTCGGACGTGTCCGCGCTTTCACTATTAGGCGAAGCGCTTAAGGCGGCCCGCGAGATGGAGTCGCTCGTCCCCTCCCAGGCCGAGACCTGCAAACTGATAGAGTCGGCGGCCGCCCTGGCGGACGAGGCATGCTCGCGCCTCAGGGATTTCGGCAGGTCGCTGGACCCGGACCCGGCAAGGCTGTCGGAAGTGGAGGAGCGGCTCGACTCCCTTGCCAGGCTGAGGAAAAAATACGGGGAGACGGCATCGGAGATATTGGAGTACAGGGAGAAGATAAACGCCGAGCTCATGGGCCTTGAGGGCTCGGAGGCGGAGATATCGTCGCTCCGGGAAGCCATAAAGAAATCGGAGGCCGGGACGCTTGAACTGGCAAGGGGGCTTACCGAGGCGAGGCTTTCGGGGGCCGAGGGCTTCTGCAAGAAGGTTGAAGAAGAACTCTCCGGCCTGGGCATGGAGAAGGCCAGATTCCTGGTGCAGTTCAAGGCGCAGGATGAGCCGGGGCCAAGGGGTATGGAGAAGGCCGAGTTCCTGCTCTCGGCAAACCCGGGCGAGACGCCGAAGCCGCTTGTAAAGATCGCCTCAGGCGGCGAGCTGTCTAGGGTCATGCTTGCGCTGAAGGTAATACTTTCGCGGGCGGACGACGTGCCCACGCTCATATTCGACGAGGTGGACTCCGGGGTCGGCGGCCGTACCGCGGGCGCATTAGGCAGGAAGCTCAAGGAGGCCGCAAGTGGCAGGCAGGTGCTGTGCATAACGCACCTTCCCCAGGTCGCCTCTCAGGCGAAGGAGCATTTCCTGGTGGAAAAAGAAATGGTCGGCGGCAGGACCCGCGTCGGGCTCAGGAGGCTTGACGGCGAGGAGCGGGTGAAGGAAGTTGCGCGGATGCTTGGAGGCGAGGGCTCGAAGGCCGCCTCGGCGCACGCCGCGGAGCTTGTCGAACGCGGAGGGTTTTAAATGGCGAAGATAAAGCTGGAAGGGGACCGCTGCAAGGGCTGCCTGCTCTGCACGACGATGTGCCCCAAGGGGCTTTTAAGGCAGGGCGACGAGTTCAACAGTTTTGGTTTTTATACGGTAGTCATGACAAATGAGGATGAATGCACGGGCTGCAGCATATGCGCGGAGATATGCCCCGACGTCGCCATAGAGGTATGGAGATAGGCCCGCGCACTAGCTGTTCCCGTAAAAACGCGGATGTGGGTGCAGTAAAATGAAGATTAAGTTTTTTGTACTTGCGGCACTATGTTTCGTAGCGCTTGCCGGAGCCCGGCCGATGCTTCGCGGCTTCCCGATAGGGACTGTCGTCGGCGCCGACCTCGACACGGGCGCGGTCTCTGTGGACTTGGGCTCAAAGGACTGGGTCATGAAGGGACTGAAGTTTTCAGTAGTGGATAAAGACGGCCAGGAAGTCGCGGAAATCACGTCCGGGGAGGTATACTCCAGCATGTTCTGGAGCGACAGGCTAGGTCCTGCCGAGGTGCGGCAGATTGTCCCGAGAATGCAGGTCAGGTGGGTGTTCACGCCGGAGATATCAGCGCTCATCCAGGTACGGAAACAGGGGACGGCCTCCGCATACAAGGAATTCTTGAGGCTCTACCCGAAGAGCCAGTTCATGCCCGAGGTTGTCAGAGGGCTGCCCGATGCGGTACTTAAGGAGCTTAACCCGGATTTTTACGAAGCGAAGAAGACCGGCTCCAAGGAGGCGTTATCGGCGGTAATCGC
The DNA here is from genome assembly GCA_049511435.1 of Nitrospirota bacterium. Taxonomy (GTDB): domain Bacteria; phylum Nitrospirota; class JACRHJ01; order JACRHJ01; family JACRHJ01; genus JBEKYB01. The sequence continues at coordinate 5,860 of JBEKYB010000109.1, forward strand.
AAAATATCCCGGGAGCTGCTTTGCCGAGGCCTCGAAGTCCGAGATAAAGGACATAGAGAGCTACGAGGCGCAGGCGGCAAAGGATAATGCCGAGCGGGCGAAGCGCGCCGCCGAGGAGGAGGCGGAGGAGCAAAAGCGCGAGGCTCTGGAAGAGAAGATGCGGGATAAAATGCGGG
>JBEKYB010000110.1:0-6011 GCA_049511435.1 Nitrospirota bacterium
AGGCTTCACCGAGCGTCTCTTGAGGCGCAACTCGGAGTCGAACTGGAACATATCCGGGAACTGACGACTCAGATCCAGGAACTACAGAGCGAGCGGTCGCTGTTTGATCTCAGGTTACAGGAAGAAAAACAATCCGCGGCAAGAGGCAGCATGAGGAGGAGCACAAGGAGGAAGATTATTTCGTGAAGGAGATAGGCTACGGTGTCTTCGAGAGGAGCCTGACCCTTCCCATGGACGTCGATCCGGACAAGATTAAGGCCAGCTACAAAAAGGGCATCCTTGAGATTCTGATGCCGATAGCGGCACAGAAGGGCAAGAAAATCGAGATAGAGTCCGAGGAGACCAAGAAGCTGAAGGCTGCCTGACGCAGTTGCGGTACATCATTTTAAACGGCGCGCCGTCCTAGTGCGACGCGTCGTTTTTTTGATGTTTTGGAACGTTTTTTCGAGTTATAAAAAGCAGTTGACTAAACTCGGCCTTTTTGTTAAACTCTCCCATTAAATTTGAAGAGTCTCGTTTGAGGAAGGGGGCTTGAGAAAGGTGACCATTACCATGGAACGCGCCATAGGAGAGATCAAGAAGAAGCTCGAGGAGCAGAGGGCCGAGCTGTTGGCGGAAGCCGGCGAGACCATAAGCGGCGGACTTAAGCCGGACAAGGAGAACTACGCCGACCTGGGCGACCAGGCAAGCGCCGAGTCCGACAGGAACCTGCTTCTCAGGCTTAGGGGACGTGAGCAGAGGCTCCTTAAGAAAATCGACGAGGCCTTAAAGAGGATAGAGGACGGGACCTTCGGCATCTGCGAGTCCTGCGGCGAGAAGATAGCCGTCAAGCGCCTCCAGGCAAGGCCCGTCACCACGCTCTGCATAGACTGCAAGACTATGCAGGAAGAAGAAGAGAAGCTCCGTAAATAAGGAAATCCATGCCTAAAGTTTTGATACTTTACTACACCAGGACCGGAAATACCGAGAAGATGGCCCGGCTGGTAGAGGAAGGCGTAAAGGCCGGCGGCGCCGAGGCAATATTAAAACCCGTCACGGACGCCACTCTTGAAGACCTCCAGTCGGCGGACGGCATAATAATAGGCTCACCCACCTACTACGGCCTCCCAGCAGCCGAAATCATAAAGCTCATAGACGACAGCGTAAAGCTCCACGGCAGGTTAGAGGGCAAAATAGGCGCGGCGTTCTCGTCCTCCGCGAACATAGGCGGCGGGAACGAGACCGTCATCATGGCCATAATACAGGCGATGCTCATCCACGGGATGGTGGTTCAGGGCATCCCCAAGGGCGACCATTACGGCCCCGTCTCGATAGGCGCCCCGGACGACCGCGTCGGCCGCCAGTGCCGGATATTGGGCGAGCGCGTGGCCAGGCTGACGAAGAAGCTGGCGGAGTAGAGGGGCGGACGGCCCTTTAACATATATCACTTGTAGGGGCCGACCGTCGCGTCGGCCCTTTATGGTTTGAACACCGTAAAGGCCTGTAACCCACATATAAAAAGGGGGGAAAATGAACAAGGTAAAGCTCGGCCCGCAGACTATTCTCTACCCGATGCCCGTGCTGCTAATAGGCGCGGACGTTGACGGCAGGCCGGATTTCATGGTGGCCGCATCGAGCGGGATAGCCTGCTCCGAGCCGCCCATGCTGACCGTCGCCTTCCAGCCTCACCGCCACACCCTGAAAGGCGTAAAGGAGCACCGGGCCTTCTCCGTAAACGTCCCGCCGGTATCCCTCATGAAGGAGACCGATTTCTGCGGCATCTTCTCCGGCAAGAACGAGGACAAAAGCGCCGTCTGCGGCGAGGTCTTCTACGGGAGCACCCCGCACGCACCGCTCATCTCGGCCTGCCCGGTCAACCTTGAGTGCACGGTAGTGATGACCCTGGAGCTTGGAAGCCACCACCTGGTAATCGGCGAAATCAAGGAAGTGCATGTGAGCCAGGAAGCCCTGACCGACGGGAAGCCCGACCCGGCCAAGATTGACCCGCTCATCTTAACAGTACCGGACAGGGATTACCGCCGGCTGGGCGAGGTCGTCGGGAAGGCCTTCAAGGCCGGTGCGGAGCTTAAAAAGAAGGCATAACCAAAAAGGCGGCTAAGGCCCGAGCTTTACAGTTATTTGGAATAAGTTAATGTATAAAATAAGGAACCTGCCCAAGTGGCTGCTGCTCGCGGCAGCCTTAATTCATCTGGCGCTGTTTATCTTTGTCATATCCCGCTCTCTCGTCTATCCTTATGGCTTCGACTGGGCGGAAGGTGCCACCGTGGACGACGTTAGGAGGGTACTCGCCGGTCAGCCGCTTTACGCCAAGCCTTCCTTGGAGTTCACGTCTCATCTTTACGCGCCGCTCTACACATACGTTTCCGCACTCGTCTCATACCTTCTGGGCGTGGGGTTTCTGCCGCTCAGGCTCGTCTCTCTAATCGCCACCGCAGTTTCTTTTTGGGTAATCTTCCTGTTCGTGAAGCGTGAAAGCGGGAGCGTTTATTACGGCCTGCTCGCATGCGGTTTGTACGCGGCCTGCTATATCATGACGGGCGGCGCGGTAAACATGGCGCGAGTCGACCAGCTTTTTCTATGCCTTTTTTTGGTCGGTGCGTTTTTAGTCAGGTTTTATCCATCGCGGCTTGGGTATTTTGCTGCCGGGGTTGTCTTCGCCCTTTCCTTCCTGACTAAGCAGGTCGCCATGATGACGGCGCTTCCGGTGCTGCTCTATGTATTTATAAATGACCGCAGAAAATCCGCTTATATCATAATCCCCTTCGCCGGCATCATAATCGGAAGCACCCTGCTCCTCGACCATATATATCATGGATGGTATGTATATTACGTGTTCAAGTTGCATGGCGGGGTCAAGTACGACCCGGTCATGTACACGCTCTTTTTTAAGCAGGACCTGATGGGGCCTTTGTCGGTCGCGTGCGTCATGTCGCTTTTTTTCATCATGACACGGTTCACGGATGATAAAAGGACCGGCCTTTATTACCTGCTATTGGCCGTCGGAATGGTTTCCGGCTCATGGATTTCAAGGTGGAACAGGCAGGGTTTCATGAACGTCGTCCTGCCCGCATATGCGGCAGCGTCCATGCTGTTCGTGCTGGGCGCCGACGCAGCCTTAAGGAGGATCCGTGCCCACGAGCGCGGCAGCGTCCTGGTCGAAAATTTCGCCATGGCTGTTTTCGCCCTGCAGTTCGTGATGCTTCTTTACAACCCGCTTAAAGACATCCCGACAAAAAAGGACTTGGACGCGGGGGCGGATTTCATAAGGACCATGTCGCAGTTCAAAGGGGAGGTATATGTCCCGTTCCACAGCTATATTCCCGTCCTGGCCGGAAAACGCACCTACGGGCATGAGATGGCGCAGTGGGAGATATTGCAGAGGGATAAAGGCCCCATAAAAGACGAGCTGACAATGGAGATAAAAAAGGCCATTTGCGACAGGAAGTTCGATGCCATATTTATTAAACCGAACATCATCTGGGACGGCCTTTTGACTGAGGAAGACATCAAGCAAAACTATGACGTAACCCGAGTGTTGTCTTATGAAGGGACGAAGTATTGGCCGAACGAGGAAAACGGACCCGAGCTGGTATTGGTGAGGAAGCAGTGAGAGATAGGGCAGTAATCATCGGAGCAGGGCCGGCGGGCCTGACCGCGGGCTTCGAACTTCTTGAGAAAACAGATATAAAACCCATAATCCTGGAGTCGTCCGCGGAGGTCGGGGGTATATCCAAAACCGTCAACTACAAAGGAAACTGCATAGACATCGGCGGTCACCGGTTCTTCTCCAAATCGGATTGGGTGATGCAGTGGTGGCAGAAGTTCATGCCCGTCCAGGGCGCACCGTCGATAGACTACAAGGTCCTGGGGAAGGAATTCACGCCGCCGCCCGGCACCAGCCCAGCCCCTCAAAACGACCCTGAAAAATCCGACAAGGTAATGCTTATAAGGAGCCGTCTGTCGAGGATATACTTCCTGGGCAAGTTCTTCGATTATCCGATATCGCTCTCCCGAAGCACGCTCCGGAACCTTGGGCTGGTAAGGCTCATAAAAATAGGTTTCAGCTATGTTTATGCCCGGCTATTCCCGATTAAGCGGGAAAAATCCCTGGAGGATTTTTTTATAAACAGGTTCGGGCGGGAGCTTTACAAGACCTTTTTCAAAGACTACACCGAAAAAGTCTGGGGCATCCCATGCGACAGAATAAATCCCGAATGGGGAGCCCAGCGAATAAAGGGGCTCTCCGTCACAAAGGCCATACTTCATTCCTTAAAAAAGGTGACGGTCAAAAAAACGGACCAGTCGCTGTCGCAGAAAGAGACCGAGACAAGCCTTATAGACAAGTTCATGTACCCGAAATACGGCCCTGGCCAGCTATGGAGCGAAGTTGCGCGGATTATTCAGGAAAAGGGCGGAGACATAGCGTTTAAATCCAATGTTGCCGGCATAAAATGGTCCGGGAACAGTATCATATCCGCGGTAATCGAAAAGGAGGGTGGAGAGACGGAGGAAATCTCCGGGGACTGGTTCTTTTCCTCGATGCCGATAAAGGATCTGATAAGGGCAATGGGCGACGGCGTCCCGGCCAGGGTCCGCGAGGTGTCGGAGGGCCTGGTGTACAGGGATTTCATAACCGTCGGCCTGCTTTTGGACCGTCTTAAGATAAAAAACGAGACGGGGATTAAGACGGTGGACGGCTTGATACCCGATAACTGGATTTATATCCAGGAGAGGGAAGTGCGCCTCAGCCGGCTCCAGATATTCAACAACTGGAGCCCGTACCTTGTAAGGGAGCGCGGAAAAGTCTGGCTTGGTCTCGAATATTTATGTGCGGAGGGGGACGACCTCTGGGCCAGGCCGGACGGGGAAATCATAGCCCTGGGCATGGAAGAGCTTGAATCAATCGGCATAATCAGGAAAGAGTACGTTTCCGACAGCACCGTAATAAGGATAAAGAAGGCGTATCCCGCGTACTTCGGCACGTATGAAGACCTGGGCGTGGTCAGGCAGTTCCTGGACGGGTTCGAGAACCTCTTCTTAGTCGGCCGGAACGGGATTCATCGTTACAACAACCAGGACCATTCCATGCTTACGGCGAAGACCGCCGTGGAGAACATTGTAAACGGCATAAAGGACAAGGATAACATCTGGGCCGTCAACTCCGAAGACGATTACCACGAAAGCAAGGATGGCGGCCTGTCGAAGTAAATATAGAGCATTAAGCTGTTCTGGTACAGTTCTTGCTCTCTTCCACGGCAGCACATCTTTTGGACAAGCGGGAGTACGTGATGCACAAGCTTTTATCGCAGATTTACTACGAGGTCAGGGAACCAAGGCTGAAATGGGATGATGTCGGCGGCTTCGAGGACGTGAAGGCCATACTTAAGGAAATGGTATGCCTGCCGCTCACGAAAGGGCGGGAACTGGCCGAGATGAACGTGGACATACCGACCGGCGTAATGATATGGGGGCCGCTAGGCGTGGGGATAACCATGCTCGCCGAGGCCTCCGCATCGGAGGCAGGCGTCGGGTACGTATACATCTCCGGGCAGGAGATGCTCGGGAAGCCGGAGGCCCTCAGGCGCGCTTTCCATGAGGCGGTACACGAGGCGCCTTGCGTCCTTTTCATTTCGGACACCGAATGGCTCTGTCCCAGGAAGGGTGCGGACTACATGTGGGAGGATGGCAATTTCAGGGGCATCCCGCCTACGTTCGCCGACAAGGAGCTTTCCGAGGCGTTCATACAGGAAGTTGACAGCCTCCACGGCGTCAGGGACGTCGCGCTCGTGGGCTCATGTTACAGGATCGACACGGTGGACCAGGCGATAATCAAGGAGAAACGCCGGTTTAACCGCAAGGTGTTCATGCACCCCCCCACGGAAGGCGACAGGGACGGCATACTGAGGGTATACTTCGAGAAGATGAGGCTTTACGAGAAGGTGGACGGGACTGTGTCGGTTGAAGAGCTGGCGAAGATGACGGAAGGCTATGTCGGCTGGGATATCGAGTCG
>JBEKYB010000111.1:0-5987 GCA_049511435.1 Nitrospirota bacterium
AGGTGCATTACGGCAAAAATGTGCTGCCCCTGTGCGGCGAGTACAGCAAGGGCCTGATATATGAGAGGATAACCGGTGAAAAGCGCACGACCGCCGAGCCGGTGGCAGGATTACCCAACAGGCCGCCCACGTTCTGCCCGGGCTGTTCGCACCGCGGGCTATTTACGGTGCTCTCTAAGCTGAAACCGTTCGTCTCAGGCGATATTGGCTGTTACGCCCTGGGCGCCATGCGGCCCTATAACGCCCTTCACACCTGCATCTGCATGGGCGCGAGCATATCGGGGGCGCACGGTATATCGAAGGGGCTGAAACTACAAGGCAAAGGGCCCAAGCCCGTGGCGGTGATAGGCGACTCGACCTTCTTCCACTCAGGGATTACCGGCCTTATCAACCTGATTTACAACTCCGGCGATGCGGTTGTCGTGATAATGAATAACGACACAACCGGCATGACCGGGGGACAGGAACACCCGGGGACCGGCAGGGACGCCTCGGGGGCGGGGGCGCCAAAGATCGATATCGGGGCGCTATGCCGGACGCTGGGCTGCCGGGTGCGCGAAATCGATACCTATGACCTGGCCGGGCTGGAAAAGGTTTTCCGCGAGGAGATGGAGGCTGAAGGCCCTTCGGTGCTCATCTCGAACCAGCCGTGCGTCCTGCGGCACAGGGCCTCGGGCAGGCCGCTTACCACAAGGCCGGAAAAATGCACCGCATGCAAGCTTTGCCTGAAGGCGGGCTGCATTGCCTTGATGCTCACCGGGAAAGACGACGCCAAATCCGTGGAGATAGACCCCATGCTGTGCAACGGCTGCGGCGTGTGCATGCAGCTCTGCAAGTATGAGGCGATCGAGGCGGACTCATGAGCGCATTCAACATCCTGGTAGCGGGCGTCGGCGGGCAAGGCGTGCTCCTCACAAGCAAGATACTGGCGGAGGCGGCGCTCCTGGCGGGCTTGGACGTCAAGCAAAGCGAGGTGCACGGGATGGCCCAGAGAGGCGGCAGCGTCCTGAGCCAGGTCCGCCTAGGCGACAAGGTGTATTCACCCATCATGGGCGAAGGCGAGTGCGACCTAATCATCGGGTTCGAACCGGTCGAGACGGCAAGATATATCCATTTCCTGAAGGAAAACGGCAAGGTGATATACAACACGCACCGCGTCGCCAGCCTGACCGTATCCATCGGAGCCGAAAAATATCCGGAAGACATAGACTCTGTAATAGCGTCCAGGGTGAAAACGGCCCTGCCGCTTGACGCCACCGCCCTGGCGGCCGAGGCGGGAGAGAGAAGGGCGGTTAACCTGGTGCTGCTTGGTGCGGCCATGGAGTACCTGCCGCTGAGCGAGGCGGACGTGTATTCGGCCATACGGAAATCAGTCCCCGTCAAATCGCTTGAGATGAACGAAAAGGCCTTCCTGGCCGGGACGCGGTTCAAGGCGTCTCAGGGATGAACCTTTAATGTATAGCCTTGCCTCCATATTTGCGGGCTCGTTTGTGATAGGTTTTACGGGGGCGATAATGCCGGGCCCGGTCCTGACGTTGACCATAAGCCAGGCGGCGCGGGGCGGCTGGCGGTCCGGCCCCATGATAGCCTTCGGTCACGGGCTGCTCGAATTCCTGCTAGTCATGGCCGTCATGATCGGACTAGGACGGGTTCTTACCGCTCCTTTGGTTATGAAGACCCTGGGCATAACCGGCGGCTTGACCCTGGCGGTAATGGGCGCGGCTGCCATCTTGAAAGCTGGCGGAGGCTCCGGGCCGGGCGAGGACAGGCCCGCTATGGCGCCGGTCAGGTGGACTGTCTCCGGCGCGGTCGTCAGCGCATCCAACCCGTACTTCATAATATGGTGGGCCACCGTCGGATTGGGCTACCTGGCGCTCGCTGGCAGGCTCGGCGTATCCGGGGTAGCGGCATTCTACTTCGGCCATGTCCTGTCCGACATTTTGTGGTATACGGTAGTTGCGGCGCTAATATCCTCCGGTAAGGGGTTCATGGGGACGCGCGGCTACCGGGTTTTGACCGTTTTTTGCGGCGCGGTGCTTGTTTTATTCGGTGGCCTGTTCGTCTTCAAGACCCTGCATTAACGTCGGCCGTTAATGCCTATGCGGACTTCTTGCCCTTTATGTAATCGAACATTATTTCATCCACGTAGCACCACCCCCAGTTCTCGCCGGGCTCGAAGGATTTTATGATAGGGTGATTAGTAGTATGGAAGTGCTTCGTCGCGTGTTTGTTCTTGGATGAGTCGCAACACCCGACGTGCCCGCAGGTCATGCAGAGGCGCAGGTGTACCCAGCTGTCCCCCATCGCCAGGCATTCGGAGCATCCGTCGGAATCCGGCGTGACCGGCTGTATTTGACTTAAGTGCATGCAGGATTTATTCGGCATATTACCTCCTAAATCGCTTTAAATCGTTGCTTTATATTATAAGTTTAAATCCGCGCGCAATATCTGTCAAAGCGTGCCCTTCTGCAATGTATGGCGTTTTCCGGTATAATAAATAATATGCAAAAAATCATCCCATTTTTGTGGTTCGATGATAACGCGGAAGAGGCGGTGAATTTTTACGTCTCTATTTTCAAGGACTCGAAAATCGTCAGCGTCGCCCGCTACGGAGAGGCGGGGCCCGGGCCGGAAGGGACCGTAATGACCATAGCGTTCGAGCTTAACGGTCAGGAATTCATCGCGTTAAACGGCGGCCCACTGTTCAAATTCAATGAAGCCATATCATTCGTCGTGAACTGCGAGACGCAGGAAGAAATTGACGGACTGTGGGAGAAACTCTCCGAAGACGGAAAGAAAGTAGAATGCGGCTGGCTTAAAGACAAGTATGGCCTGTCATGGCAGATTGTCCCCACCGTTCTGGGCCGGATGTTGAGTGACGCCGACCCTGAAAAATCGAAGCGGGTCATGCAGGCAATGCTTGAAATGGACAAACTGGATATAAAAGTTTTAAGACAGGCATACGAAGGACAATAAACACAGTCCTTGTCAAAAGGGATGCCGGTTTTGGATTAAAATTGTCTTCCGAATAGAGCCGCGTGCCCCGTAAAAACCTCCGGGGTGCCGGAGCTGTGTCCCCCGGCCGGGGAGACGGCCCTGGACTTGTCCGGGCGGCAGAACATGGCGATGCGCTGGCGCCCCTTTTGCCTGGAGCGCCCGTTGATGCCAAGAGCCTTCGTGTCCGAAAGGCAGGGTTTCTTCGGTTTGGCCGGTTTGCCGACCGCCGGCACCCGCAGCATAAAGTTCTTTTGGAGCGGAATTAAAAATCAATGCGCCAATCGTAAGAATCAATAATAATCTCTTCAGTTGCGCACCTCCTTCGATTTGAGACAAGAAGTTATATTACCACCATATCAGATTATAAATTGATTATAGCTCTACTTTCAGAAAAGTCCAATATTTTAGCATACTTATGACAATTCCTGATTATTTTTGGACTGATATTCATATCTCTAATTAATATTTAAGTTCGTCCCTGTTCCATCCGATACGGACAAATAAGGACGAGTTTTTAATACAGGAGGAAAACATGGAATGGGACGAGTCGCTTGCCATAGGGATTGCGGAGATCGATAATCAGCACAAGGAGATATTCAGGAGGGTGGGGATTCTTATTGGCGCCTGCAAGCAGGGAAAAGGTAGAGAAGAAATCGGAGAGACATTAGGTTTCCTGAAGGATTACACCGTGAAGCACTTCAAGATGGAGGAAGGGATTCAGCAGTTGTACGGGTATCCGTTTTATCCCGAGCACAAGGCCATGCATGAGCAATTTATAAGGAACTTTAAGGGTATCAAGGAAGAATTCGAGAAAAAAGGCCCTTCCCTCCCGCTCGTGCTTTTGCTGAACAAGGCGGTCGTGAACTGGCTGACCGACCACATAGGGAGGGAAGACAAAAAAATAGGCGAGTTCATGAGAAAGAAAGTTGCGGCGTAACGGAAAACAGGAGGAGAGCATGGAGTGGAACGAGTCTTTTGCCACCGGGATCAAGGAAATCGATGACCAGCACAAGGAGATATTCAAAGAGGTGGGATGGCTCCTTGACGCATGCAGGCATGGAAAGGGGCAGGAAAAGATTGGCGACATGGTGAGGTTCCTGGGCGAGTACGTCAGTAAGCACTTCTGGATGGAAGAGACGTTACAGCAGATAAACGATTTCCCTCTTTATCAAGAGCACAAAGCCATGCACGCGGAGTTTACCCGGGATTTTACGAAGCTCAGGGAAGAATTCGAAGAAAAAGGGGCGACTCTTAATTTTATCCACAGAATAAATACGTTGGTGATAGACTGGCTTGTCCACCATATAACGCGGGAAGACAAGAAGATAGCCGAGTTCATTAAAAACAAAAAAGCGGCCTGAAGTTTCCGCCGCGCCATAAACTCCTTAACTGTTCTTTTTATCCACGGTTGGCGATAAACAAGAACCGGCACCTGGATGCTCCCGTATGCTATTATTAGTAACGGGCCGTGTTCATATTTATCAAAAAGGTGGATAATGAAGATAAATTCCATTAATCCCTATACGGAAGAGGTAATCGGAGAATTTGACCTTTTGACTCATGACGAAGTGGACAGAAAGCTCGATGAATCCCGCCAGGCCTTTCCGGAGTGGGCGCGGTTGCCGGTCTCTGAGCGTTGCGCAAGCATCAAGAGGCTGGGAGACCGTATCAGAGCCGGCAAGCGCCGGTATGCCGAGACCGTGACCCGCGAAATGGGGAAGCCAATAAAGGAGTCGCTTCAGGAGATAGAAAAATGCGCCTGGGCCTGCGACTATTACGCCGAAAACGGCGCCAGGTTCCTTGAGCCCGAGAACGTCAAGACCGATGCAAGGAAAAGCTATCTCATCTTCCAGCCCATCGGCATAGTGCTTGCGATAATGCCGTGGAACTTCCCGTTCTGGCAGGCGTTCAGATGCGCCATACCTGCGCTCACCGCGGGAAACGTCGTTTTGTTGAAGCATGCTTCAAACGTCCCCATCTGCGCACTCGCTATTGAGGAAGCGTTCAAGGAAGCGGGTTTTGCGGATAACGTCTTCAAGACACTGCTCATCGATGCCAGGGCCGCCCTGAAAATTATCGAAGACGACAAAGTCGATGCCGTATCATTGACGGGAAGCGGCAAGGCTGGAGAACAGGTCGCCGCGGCAGCAGGCGGCAGGACCAAAAAATTCGTGCTTGAGCTGGGCGGTTCGGACCCTTTCATCGTGCTGGGCGATGCCGATATCGAAAAGGCAGCCGGGACGGCCGTGAATGCCAGGATGATAAATGCGGGACAGAGCTGCATCGCGGCCAAACGGTTCATCGTAATGGAAAAAGTAAGGGAAAGATTCAAAAAAATCTTTCTCGCCCGGCTCTATGACCTCAAGGTCGGGGACCCGATGGATGAGACCACCGATGTGGGCCCGGTAGCCAAGCGGGAGGTGCTGGATTCCCTGAACGAGCAGCTATCGGACGCGAAAGCGAAAGGCGCCGAAGTCCTGCAGTCCGGGCATAATTTCAAAAAAGGGCTCTTTTTCCCGCCCTCGGCAATTTTTAACCCCACGAGGGATATGAAAATACTGAATGAAGAGGTGTTCGGGCCGATTGCCCCGGTCATCACGGTAAAAGACGAGGATGAGGCTGTACGGGTAGCGAACGATACGAAATTCGGCCTTGGTGCGTCTATCTGGAGCCGGGACCTGGAAAGGGCCGAACGGTTGGCCGGAAGAATCGAAGCAGGTTTTATCGCCATAAACGATATGGTGAAGTCGGACCCGAGGCTGCCTTTCGGAGGAATAAAAAAGTCAGGGGTGGGCCGGGAGCTGTCGCACTACGGGTTGAAGGAGTTTACCAATATCAAGACCGTGGTGATAAACGAGTGATTGTACCGATAATTTCTGCCGTTTTTTGCTCCATAAGTTTCCTATCTCCCCGCGCCTCGACATTCAGCCGGACAAGCGGCTCGGTATTGGACATCCTGAGGTTGAAGCGCCAGTCCGGGAACTCGATGC
>JBEKYB010000112.1:0-5971 GCA_049511435.1 Nitrospirota bacterium
TTCTTACGGATGCGGAAAGCCAGCACAAACGCGGCCATAACCAAGGCGGCCGACACCAGAACGGGCGCGTCTATCCTGCCGTCCGCAAGGATGCCGTAATCCGCGTTCTGGTTTATGGGAAATACAAGGAGCCTCAGGTATATCATGAGCGCCCTGAGCTGGGTAATAAAATAGTCTCCCGTGGAATAACCGGCCTTCGGGATGCTGGCGTAGCCCAAAAGGGCCTTCCTTGTCATCAGGTAAAGCGCCAGGACGGCCAGGAACGGCAGATATACGCTTATCGCTTTAAAAATGGCCTTTCGTGTCATCTTCCGCATGGTGAACACCAGGTCGTACGCGATTATCAACGGCAACAGACAGACCGTCATCTCCTTGGAGAGAAGACCCAGCAGGTAAAGAACCGGCGAAAGGCACAGCCACATATAGCGCACTCTTGATTGGCCGCATGCCCTGAACCGCAGGAACGAATAAAAAGATAATAGTGTGAAAAAGGAAGCCAGAAGCACGGCGCGTCCGGAGATGTAGGTCACAGCGGACGTCTGTACCGGATGGAGTGCGAATACAAGCGACGCCGCCAGCGGCACAAGCGTTTCACCAGTGCTGCGCGGCATGTCCATGATTATGCGCACTATCAGGAAGACTAATATGGCGTTTATGATATGCAGAGAAAGGTTGAATATGTGATAACCCAGGACATGATATCCGGATATCGCATAGCTGAGCGCGAAGCTGGCATAAGTAACCGGCCTGTACCCGTGCAGCGCTACATTGTAGCTTGCCAGGTCGCCCCGGACGAAAAACCTCGGGATGTCCTCAAGGCTCCTTATGTTGACGTTCCTTATGATTTGGTGGAAGTCGTCAAAATGGAACCACGCGCCTAAGGAATTCGAATATGCCGCGAGCGCCGCGAAAAGAATCAGCTCCGCCGCGAGGAACTTCTTCGCCGTGGGCGACATATCCTTAAAACTTAGGCCGCTTGCCAAGCGTTATCTCCTCCAGGACCTTCATCTGCTCGGGCTGCCCGAGCGCTATCAGGCGGTCGCCGCCGTGGAGTACCGAAGTGGGGCTTGGGTTGAATTCCATCTTACCGTCCGCCCTCTTGATGGCGACGATAATTATGCCCAAGTCCTGCCTGATGCCGCTCTGGTTGATGGCAAGCCCGGCCATGGAGGACTCCGGGCCGATGCTTATCTCCTCCAGCTTGAGGTCGAGGTTCTCGGACTGGGTCGCAAACTCGAGAAAATCGACGACCGCGGGCCTCAGCACCGCCTGCGCCATCCTGTCCGCGCCTATCAGGTAGGGGGATATGACCTTGCTCGCCCCCGCGCGTATAAGCTTTTTCTCGGAGCCGTCCTCTCCCGCTCGGGCGACGATGTAAAGGTCCTGGTTAAGCCCTCGCGCCGTAAGCACGATATAGAGGTTATCCGCATCCGTGGAAACGACGGCTATAAGACCCTTAGCCCTCTTTATACCAGCCCTCAGGAGGGTTTCGTCCTTGTCCGCGTCGCCCTGTATGATGAGGTTATTATCCCTGTCCGCCTCGGAGACCGTCGAAATATCCCTCTCTATGACCAGGTACGGCACGGGCTTTTTCGCAAGCTCCCGGCATATCAACCTGCCCATCCGGCCGAACCCGCAGACAATATAATGGTCATTCAGCTGGCTTATCTTCTGTTCCAATTTTTTCCTCCCAAAGATGCCGGAAAGCTCGCCCTCAAGCATCAGCCTGGTAGCGTTCCTTACCGCAAAGGCCACCGTGCCCACGCCGAAGAGTATGAGTACCAGGGTGAATACCTTGCCGGTATTGTCGAGACGATGCACCTCGCCATAGCCGATAGTCGTCAGGGTTATGACGGTCATGAAGAGGGAGTCGAGGAGGTTCCAGCCCTCAAGGGCGGAGTAGCCCACCGTCCCGCCTATGACGACCACCGCCACCGCCACAAGCGACAGCCAGAGCATCCTGCCGGAATTTACCTTACGCAGGTCGAGTCTCATTCCACCTCAATTTCCCTGAGCCTGTCCGTGACCCTTTTCCAGTGAGTTCCGCGCCAGTACACCCTGCCGCACGACGGACAGCGCATGAAGCTGTCCATCCTCCCGAATGTGAACTCCGGCACCTTGCCCCGTACCGATTCCTTTTCGGCTGCCTTAAGAAGCACATTGCAACGGGTGCACCTTGAGAAGAAAAGGCTCTCATCCAATGCCAGCCCGAGCTCCCGGACCGTCTGCCGCAGCTGCATGGAAGGGGAGTCGTCCCTGATGAAGAGGAACTCTCCGGGGGCGAGTTTCTTTACGAGAACAGTATCCCTCGTCAGCAGGAGCCGCCCCTCTTCCCGCGCGGTATCTACCAGCATGTCGTCTTCTATGTCGCGCAGGTAGCTGGTATCGAAGCCCAGGAGCCTGAGCCAGACCGCAAGCTTCCCGAGCATTGCGTCCGCGGCAAACTTCATTTAGGGTATTTTATATAATTGCGAAGGAGAAATAAAGCGCTAAATTGAGAACTTTCGGCCGGCCTCGGTAAGATATACTATGCACTTCTCGCAGTCGATGCCGTTCTGGCAGTGCATACGGATAATGTCCCAGCAGTTCTTTGATTTATCCACCAGCGCGGAGCATCCGCTGCGGGACTCTTCATCGCAGCCCCGAAGCTCCCAGCAAGGGGCGTATTCAAGGAGTTTCTTTACGCCCTCTATGCTTATCTTTTTTTCGTGTATAAACATACGGACGCATTTCAGCCATTTGATGTCGTTGTCCGAGTAGAACCTGTTCTTGTTCCTCCTGGCCGGTGTCACCAGGCCGTGCTTCTCGTAAAGCCTCAGGGTCTGGTCGGTCGTGCCCACAAGCTCCGCCGCTATGCCGATAGGATAAAGAGGCAGGTTGCTCCTCTTTTCCTGGTCTTTTATTGCCATTCAAATCTCCTGCTTTAATATTTATCCGGTGATGGATTAACTGGAGCTTTAGGAAGCCTAATAGTTGACTAACTTAGTATGGCTTTACCGGAAAATCAAATTAATAATTTTAATCATGATAGAAGGAAAACTAATCCCTAATACTTTCGGGTGAAACGGGACGAGTCGGTATGGGGGAGGAACATGGCGGCGTAAAACTCGCTCATGAACTCTGAGCTGACGTTAAGCTCCTTGTAAGTTATCATGGAAGCTATCTTTTCCAGTTTTTCGATGGAGCCGCGGGAAAGCAGCACCCGGCTAGCCCCAGACAGCGAGCTGTTCCCGAGGAGCCTGAATTTTTTTATATCTATATCGGGCACCATCCCTATGGTTACCGCCTTTTTAGGGTCTATATAGGCCCCGAACGTGCCCGCGATATAGAAGTTCTCCAGGTCGTCGAAGGCTATGCCCAGCTCGCGGGTCACTACGCTCAAGGCGGTGTACATGGCGGCCTTCGTCCGGATGAGGTTGTCTATGTCCGTCTCCGTAAAGGTAATGTCCACCCCGGGCGCGGCGTCTTTCGCCGGGACAACCACATAAGCCTTCTTGCCGCCGGATTCGATAACCCTGCCGCTTGGGCCGTCTGTGAACTTACCGCGTCCGTCGATAAGCCCGGTGGTGAAAAGCTCCGAGAGGAGGTCAATTAGCGCCGAACCGCACAGCCCTTCCGGCCTTCCCACGCCGATTACCGAATATGAGGGTTCAAACGTCTTAGGGTCTATCCTGACGCGCTCAATCGCGCCCGTCATGGCGCGCATTCCGAACCCGACTACGCCGCCCTCGAGGGCCGGGCCGGCCGCACCCGCACACGCGAGCAGCCAGTCGCGGTTCCCGATTATTATCTCGGCGTTCGTCCCCACGTCCACGAGGATGGATATATTCTCGCTGTCCAGCATGCCCGATACCATGATTCCGGCGAGCACGTCCCCGCCGACGTAGCTGCCCACGTTCGGCAGCACATGCACCGGGCCGTGCGGGTGTATCACAAGCCCCAGCTCCGAGGCCCTGAACGTCCCGAACCGGGAGGCCGCAGGGACATACGGGGTCCGGCAGATGTTGTACGGGTCCAGCCCTAAGAAGAGGTGCGCCATGGTGGTGTTCCCAGATACCGAGGCGCAGGTTATGTCGGACGCTTTTATACCAGCGGAGGAGGCAAGGCGCGAGGCGATTACATTGATGCATCCTGCCACGCTCTCTCGTAGCTCGTCCAGCCCGCCCTTTTCCAGACAATGGTGCATGCGGGATAGGATGTCCTCCCCGAACTCTATCTGCGGGTTCGCCTCGGACAGCTCTCCGAGCGCCTCGCCTGTGCTTAAATCCAGCAGGCGTCCGACAACGTTAGTAGTGCCCAGGTCGATCGCAAGGCCGTATATGTGCGAAGAGGTATCGCCGGGCTCCACGTCGATGAGCCAGGGGCGGTCCGCAAGGCCGAGCGACGCTGTGACGCTGAAGCCGGACTCCCTCAGGACGCCAGGGATTTTCGATGCGATCGCGAGCGGGACTATGGGCGCTAGCACGTCGAATTTCGCGAGCTCGCGCGTGACGCGTTCTAGGTCCGCGACAGGGTCTTCAAGCGAAGGCGGGGTGAGCCTCAGGAAATATTTTTTGACCAGCGGGTCAGGCATAAAGCTTATCCTTCCCAGACTACCTTGCCCATGTCCTTTGTGTCATATCCTCCGAGGGCGTTGACGGCGGCCTTAAACTCCTCGTCCTCCCGTATTATCTTGAGCAAAGCCTGCATTATGGGGTGGACCAGGTGCTCGCGGGGGACGACCAGGTCGTATCTCTCCTTTGCCACGGGGATGAAGTCGAGCTCAAGCGCCCTGGCCGCGGCAAGTATCCCAAGCCCAGTGTCCGCCGCGCCCGAGAGCACGGCCGAGGCAACTCCCATATGCGTGTATTCCTCGTGCTCATACCCTTTTACCATAGACGGGTCGATCCCCAGCCGTTTCAGGTGCAGGTCGGTCAGGAGCCTGGTCCCAGCCCCGGCCTGACGGTTCACGAAAATCAGGCCGTCGCGCTTTAAGTCCTCAAACCCTTTTATGTCCTTAGGGTTTCCCTTCGGCACCAAAAGGCCCTGCTCCCTGTATACCAGGTTTATAAGTACGGGCCGCCTTTCCGGGATGTATTTCTTCAAATAGCCGATATTGTATTCGCCGGTTTCCTCGTCGAGCAGATGGCTCCCGGCGAAATGCGCCTCGCCTCTTTTTAAAGCCATTATGCCGCCCATGCTGCCGATATGCGCGGATGAAAGGCTGAACCCGGGGCGCCTCTTCTTGAGGAAGTTGCCCAGGATGTCGAGCGTATTGTCGTGGCTCCCGATGCAGACGATGGTGTTCTCTATCTCATCGGCGGGCTTCAGCAGTTCCACCTCCACCGGATGCCCGGACGCAAGCCCTTCGCTCCCGGCCGGTATCCTTAAAATGCCGTCCGCCCTGACCAGCGTCATCAACATCCCCGCGCCCCTGTGCAAAGGTGTCGCGACGATGTTCTCGCCCACCCTCCCGAGCTTCACCCGCACGAACTCCTCCTGCCCGAGCGGCGAAACTACCTGACGCGATAACTTCGCGGCGACCTTTTCCTCCCTGGGCGGCTCGCCTCCCTGCCACGCATATATAAGCTCGCGCGCGAAGAGCTTGAATACCAGATAAGCCGAGACGGGATATCCGGGGACGCCTATCACCGGCTTCCCTTCCACCACGCCCAGCACGGCCGGTTTGCCCGGTTTTATGTTCAGGCCGTGCAGGATGACCTCGCCCAGCTCGGCAATCGCGTGGAGCGTGAAGTCCTCGGAGCCCGCAGACGAGCCTGCGTTTACCGCCACAAGGTCCGCTCCCCGGGCCGCGTTCAATATGGACTCCTTTAGGATATCGAGGCTGTCCGGGACAATATCGTGCCTTATCGCATCCGCGCCCCACTGCCTCGCCATCCCGGCGAGCATCCTGGAGTTGTACTCTATGATGTCGCCCTTCCTGAGGGGCGTCCCGGGCTTTACAAGCTCATCGCCGGTCGGTATGAGCGCG
>JBEKYB010000113.1:0-5964 GCA_049511435.1 Nitrospirota bacterium
ACCCAGACCGCGACGGACATGTTGTACCCAAGCGCCCAGACCAGGTATACCCCGCCCACCAGGGCGAACGGGACGGAGAGCATCACCATGCTCGCCTCGAGCGCCGAGTGGAACGTGAAGTACAGCAAGATGAATATGATGAGCATCCCGAGCGGGACCATTATGCGGAGCCTCTTCGCAGCGCGTACCTGGTTTTCCCAGTTGCCCGACCAGTTGAGGTAGTAGCCGGGCGGCAGCTTCAGCCCGGAATCGAGTTTTTTCTTTGCCTCCTCCACGAAGCCGCCCATGTCCCGGCCCTTTACGTTCAGGAACACCACCGAACGGAGCAGGCTGTTTTCGGAATTGATCATGTCGGGGCCAGAGGAGATGCTTATGTCGGCCACCTGCCTGAGCGGTACGTGCAGCATGCTACCCACCGGCACCTGCACCCGGCCCAGGGCCTCCAGGTCATCCCTGAAGTCGCGTGCGTAGCGCACCCGCACCGGGAACCGCTCGCGCCCCTCGACGGTCGTGGTCAAGTTAATGCCGCCGATGGCGCTTTCGACGATGTCCTCGACATCACTTACCTTTAGCCCGTACCTCGCGGCCTCCTCGCGGTTCACCCTTATGTCCAGGTATTTCCCGCCGACCACCCGCTCGGCGTAAAGATCAGTCGCGCCGGGCACCGTCCGGAGTATCCGCTCGGTCTGTTGCGCCAGGTTGTTCAGGGTGTCCAGGTCATTGCCCATTATCTTTACGCCCAGGTCAGTCCTAACACCCGTCGAGAGCATCTGGATGCGGTTTATTATAGGCTGCGTCCAGCCTTCGCTCACGCCCGGGACCTTGAGCTTATCCGACAGCTCCGCCTGGATACTTTCCTTCGTCACGCCCGGCCGCCACATATCCTTCGGCTTCAGGAGGATAAGCGTCTCGAACATCGAGACGGGCGCGGGGTCGGTCGCCGTCTCGGCGCGGCCCACCTTGCCAAGCACCTGTTCGACCTCGGGGACGGACACTATTATCTTGTCCTGTTCGGTTATTATCCTCTTGGCCTCGGTCGTGGAGACTGGCGGGAGGGCGGTCGGCATGAATAGCAGGCTCCCCTCGTCGAGCGCGGGCATGAACTCGCGTCCGATATGCGTGTACATCATCACAGCGGCGGCGAGCGCGGCGACGTTGAGCGCGATGACCGTCTTCTTGTGTGAAAGCGCCCAGCGGATGACCGGCGAATAGAGCCTTATAAAGAATGCGGATACCGGGTTCCGGCTCTCGGGCGGCATCTTCCCCCGCATGAAGAAGTACATGAGCACAGGGACCAATGTGATGGCGATGGCAGCCGAGCCCATCATCGAGAAAGTCTTCGTGAAGGCGAGCGGCTTAAAGAGCTTCCCTTCCTGGCCTGAAAGCATGAACACCGGCACGAACGACAGGATGATTATCGTAAGGGAGAAGAATATCGCGCGTCCAACCTGCGTGGCCGACTTAACTACTACCTCCAGCCTAAGTCGGTCGCGCTCTTCGGGCGGCAGCTCGGACAGGTGCCTGTAGCAGTTCTCGACCATTATCACGCCCGCGTCCACGAGTACGCCGATGGCTATCGCTATGCCGCCAAGCGACATGATGTTAGAGGTGATGCCCAGGTATTTCATCGTGATGAAAGCGATGAGCACGGCTATCGGGAGCGTGAGCACTATCACTACCGCGCTCCTGAAATGCAGGAGAAAGAGGATGACGACAATCGAGACGATGACAGACTCCTCCGTCAGGGCCCGCTTGAGAGTATGCACGGCGCGCTCGATCAGGCTGGAGCGGTCGTATGACGGGATTATTTTCACCCCCGGCGGCAGGCCCGGTCCGATTTCCTGTATCTTCTGCTTGACCCTGTCTATGACGTCCTTGGCGTTCTCGCCGTACCGCATCACCACTATCCCGCCGACTACCTCGCCTTCGCCGTTTTTGTCGAGCAGCCCGCGCCGGGTCTCGACGCCCAACTGGACGCGTCCGATGTCCCTGAGAAGTATCGGCGTATTGTTGTAGACGCCGACCTGCGAGTCCTCGAGGTCCTTTATCCCTTTCAGGTACCCAAGGCCCCGAACCATGAAGGTCATATTGCTTTTGTCGAACAGGTTGCCTTCAACGTCGTTATTGCCCTTTTTGATGGCGTCCGCTACCTCCATCGTGTTTATGTGATAGCCCACCAGCTTGTTCGGGTCAAGGTCCACCTGGTACTGCTTCACGAACCCGCCGATGGACGCGACCTCGGCGACGCCGGGCACGGAGCCCAGCTGATACCGGATGAACCAGTCCTGGACCGAGCGGAGCGTGGCAAGGTTGTAGCCCTTTCCCTCGACTGTATACCAGAAGACGTGCCCAACGCCTGTGCCGTCGGGGCCCAAATTGGGCTTTACCCCCGGGGGGAGCAGGGACTGGGCGTAGTTCAGTCTCTCGAGCACCCTGGTTCTCGCCCAGTAGATGTCGGCGCTGTCGTCGAAGATAACGTAGATGAGCGAGAAGCCGAACGCGGAGGTCGCACGCACGACCCGTACCTTCGACACTCCCTGGAGGTTCGAGACCAGCGGATAGGTTATCTGGTCCTCGATGATCTGCGGGCTTCGGCCGGGCCACTGGGTGAATACGATGACCTGGTTGTCCGAGAGGTCGGGTATGGCATCTAAGGGGGTGCTGTACAGCGCCCATATCCCCCAGGCGACTATTACCGCGAAGACCGATAGGACTATTACCCTGTTTTTTGCGGAGTACTCGATTATTTTATTTATCATTGTCTGACATCCCCGGCATCCCGGCCATGCCGCCGCCCGCGCTCTCCCTGAGCTGGGCCTCGGAGTCTATAAGGAACCCGCCCTGCGTCACCACCATCTCACCGGGCCTCAGGCCCGAGAGCACCTGGTAGCTGTCGCCGGAGCGAAGGCCCAGCTGAACCTCGCGCATCTCGAATACGCCCGGCTCCGACTCCACCCAAGAGATGTTATGCCGGCCGGTGTAAAGGACGGACGACGCGGGGACGATGACGCCCCGGACAGGCTTCGAGTATATGCGCGCGTTGACGAACATCTCCGGCTTCAGCTTCCCGCCGGGGTTCGGCAGCTCTACCCTGACCCTTACCGTGCGGCTCTCGGGGTTCACGGACGGGTCGATGAAGGATACCCGGCCGTGGAAGGTCTTGCCCGGATAAGCGTCCGCCGTTACCTCGACATTCGAGCCAGTGCTTATCTTCGAGAACTCGTACTCATAGACTTCCGCCTGCATCCAGACGCGGGATAAGTCGGCGACCGTGTACATCTCCGCGCCCTCCGAGACATAGTCGCCCTGGCGCACCTTTATATCCGTCACCGTGCCGGATACCGGCGAGTAAATACTTACGGAGTTTTTTACCTTTCCGGTCTCGTCCAGGCCCTTTATTTGCGCCTCCGTCATGTCCCAGAGCCTAAGGCGTGTCCTCGCGGCGTCCAGCACGCCTTCCGTACCGGACGAAATTTCGGGGAATCCCGAGTTTTTGAGCCTTTCCTGCGACCCCTTTGCGATAAGGTATTCCTTCTGGGCGGAGATGAGCTCCGGGCTGTAGACCGCGGCTATTTCCTGTCCCTTCTGGGCGTATTGGCCCGGGAAGCCTATTGCCGCCCGCTCTATCCTCCCGCCGTACCGCGCGGTTATCCGCCGGATGGAAGTCTCGTCCAAGGCGATCCTGCCGACTGTATCGACGTCCTGGGAGATGTTTCCCTGGATGACCTTTGTAGTGGCCACGTTCGCCAGCGTCCGCTCCCGCGGGTCGAGGCTTATTCTCTTGAGCTCAGAGGCCGCGACGGTTTCCTGTTTGCCGGGTCCCATGCCGGGCATGCCTTCCATCCCGCTCATGTTGCTCATTCCGGGGGCAATGTCTTGGGGGAGTTTCTTCTTTACCAGGGTCATCCCGCATATCGGGCAGTCGCCGGGCTTTTCGCGTATTATCTGGGGGTGCATCGGGCAGGTGTAGACTTCTTTGCACTTATCCTTGTCCGCGGCCGTGCCCGCCCCGCCAAGTTTCGGCGGCATGAAGTGGAGCCAGAGCCCTTTAGTTATATACGCGGACGCCGCGGCCAGGACTATCAAGACAGCCGCAACCAATAACCATTTTTTTCTGTTCATTTTGTCACCGTAGCCGGAACCGGCATAGTAGTAAATTCCTTTCCTATAACGACCCCTAGCTCAGCCACGGCCTTCTCCCTGGAGGCGAGCGCTCGGTAGTAACCCATCTGATAATCCAGCAGCATGCGCATGGAGTCGAGAAGGCCCATGAGTTCCCCCTTGCCCGTCTCGTAGCCCGCCAGCCCCGCGTTGATTTCGTCGTTGGCCTCGGGGACGACGACCTCCTTATAGAGCTTCATCGTCCGTTCGCCCTGCTCAATCTCGCCCAGGAGGCTATCCACCCTGTAGCGGATATCCTTTACCCGGGCCTCGCGCTCGTCCTCCGCCATTGACTTCATAAACTCCGCCTCGCGCACCGCGGGCGCAAGCTTTGCGTTCCGCCAGACGGGCAGGTTGACCGATAGCATCACGGATATCATGTCGGACTGGTCCATCCCGTTCTTCAGCCTGTCGCGCTGCATATAGTCCGCCTTTACCGTGAAGTCCGGGTAGTATTCCTTCCGGGCCATCTCGACCATGAGCGTCCCTTTCTTTATCCGCTCCCCGGCGGACTTCAGGGCGGGCCGTTGCCTTAGGGCCTCTTCCACGAGCGCATCGCGGCTCGCCGTTATCTCCGTGGGCGTAATATCCTCCACCTCGCCCGAAACCGGAATATCCCTTCCAAGGAGCGAGCCCAGGTACGCCCGTTTCGTATGCTCCTCCTTCTCTAGAGCTATTTTCTTCTCCAGCAGCATTGAGCTCTCGAGCTGGACCTTTATCACGTCCTTTAAGCTCCCGCCGCCTACCGAATATCTGGCCTGTACCGCCTTCCCGAGCGCGTCCAAAAGCTCCCGGCTCCGGTCCAGGACTTCGAGGCCCTTCTTGTCCATATAAAGCTCGTAGACGGCCATCCTGATATCAGAGCGGAGCGTCAGGGCCTCCTCGGCGTACTCGTCCTCCATCGCCCTTGCCTCCGCCCAGGCCGCCTCCGCTTTAAGTCTCCGTTTTCCGAAGAAAGGGAACTCCTGCGATAGCTCCACCATCTTGCTGGTCATCATATCTTGCCGGAACGAGAGGGTATCGACGGGGAGGTTTTGGACGCCAATGCCAAACATGGGGTCGGGCAGGGCGCCCGCCTGCGGGACTCGCTCGTATGCCGCCTGGTATTTGTCCTTCATAGCGGCAAGACGGGGGCTGTTTGCTTCGGCCTCCTTAAGGATGTCATCAAGCCTGATGACCTCCTCGGCAGCCGCTAAAACGGGTATAAAGAGGGTCATCCCGGCGATAAGTAATAAAATATTTTTCAGCAAATCGCTACCTCGCTGTAAACGCTGAAGCGCCCTTCAGCGTATGGCAATCCCATAGCGGCTCAGGGCAAAAGACGCACCGGTACCGTCGGGGACAGTGTCAGCAGAGATAGGAAGAGGTCAGCTTGTAGATGG
Source organism: Nitrospirota bacterium (assembly GCA_049511435.1). Lineage (GTDB taxonomy): Bacteria > Nitrospirota > JACRHJ01 > JACRHJ01 > JACRHJ01 > JBEKYB01. The sequence goes on from JBEKYB010000113.1 coordinate 5,544, forward strand.
GCGGGGCATGGAGCCCCGGCGAGAAATCCTTACTGAAGATGTCGCGTTCCGGCAGGACTGCCGGATATCCGGAGGCCCTGGGCGAGAGCGCCTCCGCGGAAATGGAGGCACTGCGCTCTGGGGCCGTATTTAGAGTGGCCTGAGCCTCGGCGCCGCCGGCCTTCATGTCGCAGCAACTACTCTTTGGCCCCGAGACCTTCGCAGTTCTATGGTGCCCGCAGACGGCTGCGGCCTGGATATCCTGCGCCAGACAGCACGCGCATATCTTAGGCATTGCCGTCGACGACGCGGACAGGCCAAAGGCGACTGCCAGGGTCAGGAATATGTATAAAACCCGCCTCATATACCCGATTTATACAGTAAGAAATCCGGCCTGTCAAGAAAAAACCTGGAGGCATATGACAAGACACGACAATTGCCA
>JBEKYB010000114.1:0-5953 GCA_049511435.1 Nitrospirota bacterium
GAAGGGGATGTCTCGCTTAAGGAAATGAAGGGCCCAGACGCGGCGCGCGGGCTGTCTGACGTCTCACACGTGGCCGGGCATATTGCCGTAAAGGCCATACCCGCCGGCTCGGTCATCAGGCCGGAGAGCCTTAAGGTGCCCCCTATCGTAAAGAAAGGCCAGGCCGTAAAGATAATCGCCAGCGCAGGACCGCTCACGGTTACGGCGGTGGGCCGGGCTACGGAGGAGGGGGCGCGGGGAGAGAACATCAGGGTGGAGAACATCAAGTCGGGCAAGGTGGTTATCGGGAAGGTCTCGTCCGAAGACACGGTAGACGTGGCGTTTTAGGAGGCGGATGAGGTTTCTTTTTTTTATAATTTTTATCCTTGCCGTTTGCCCTGTCGGCTGTTCATTTTTCGAGCCCCAGGTAAAGGTCCCGGCGGAGCCCGCGGCCGCGGCTGTCCCGGCCTCGAAACCCTTCTCGCAAGGCTCGCTATGGGCCGATGGGCAGAGGTCGCTTTTCGGCGACAACAGGGCCAAGGACATAGGCGACATAATCACGGTGAACCTGGTCGAGTCGGTCCAGGCATCCTACAAGGCGGACACGACCACGAGCACGAACTCAAGCTTCAGCGCGCTTGTGAGCAACATCTTCGGCCTGCCCGCAAGCCTCGGACTCAGCAACCTGTGGGGAAAGGGCAATGCGGCGAACATGGGCGTCAATTCCGCGATGACGAGCCAGTACGCCGGGACCGGTGCCTCCGACAGGCAAAGGTCCATAATCGGGACGGTCTCCGTCCTTGTCGTGGACAAAACGCCTAACGGGAACCTGGTGATAGCCGGGAAACAGGAAGTCTCCTTAAGCCGTGAAAAGGAGTTCATAGTGGTAAGCGGCTACGTGAGGCCGGCCGACATAGCCCCCGATAATTCGATACTGTCCACCCAGGTGGCCGATGCGAGGGTCGTTTATAAGGGTTCGGGGGTGCTCTCCGACAAGCAAGGGCCGGGATGGCTTTCAAGGATAATAGACAATGTCTGGCCCTTTTAAAAAAACGGCCCTGACGGTCCTTTTAATGCTCCTGATTCCTTCTTTGGCATATGCGGCCAGGATAAAGGACCTTGCCGTGCTCGAAGGGGCGCGGGACAACCAGCTCATAGGCTACGGGCTGGTAGTGGGTCTGAACGGCACGGGCGACAAGTCCGGCACCATATTCACCACCCAGACCCTGACTAACCTGCTCGCCAACATGGGTCTTCAGGTGACCGGCAACATCGAGGTCAAGGACGTCGCCGCGGTCATGGTGACCGCCACCCTCGGGCCTTACTCGAAGCCGGGAGACAAGGCGGACGCCGTAGTCTCCGCGCTGGGCGATTCCCAGAGTCTGCAAGGGGGGACGCTCCTCATGACGCAGCTGAAGGGGCCGGACCAGAAGGTCTATGCCATAGCGCAGGGCCAGGTATCGTTAGGCGGCGGGTTTTCGGCGGAAGGCGCCTCGGGCTCCGTCCAGAAGAACCATCCGACGGTCGGCCGGGTCGTAAGTGGTGCGATAATAGAGCGCGGCATCGAGCCGGTTTTTCTTACCCGGGACGAAATCAGGTATAAACTCAGGAACCCGGACTTCACAACAGCTTCGAGGCTGGCGGATGTGCTTAACGGGAAGCTGGATGGGAACTTCGCCCGCCCGCTCGACGCATCCACCGTGGAGCTGAGGGTGCCCGACGGCTCCAGGGGCAATATTGTCGCGTTTCTTGCAGGGCTTGAGGGCCTGGATGTCGAGCCTGATTTCCCGGCGAAGGTGGTGTTGAACGAGAAGACGGGGACGGTGGTAATGGGAGACACGGTAAGGCTCTCGCAGGTTGCAGTATCGCAAGGCAACCTGACCATTGAGATAAACACCGAAACGACCGTGTCCCAGCCCAAGCCGCAATCGTCCGGACAGACCGTCACTGCGCCAAAGACCGACATCACCGCAAAGGAGCAGAAGGCGCACCTTATTGTCCTGGAAGGCGGGACTAGCCTGGGGCAGGTAGTGAAGGCGCTTAACGCCGTAGGAACGACGCCCAGGGACCTGATAGCGATACTCCAGGCGTTGAAGGCTGCGGGGGCGCTGCAGGCCGACCTGGAGATAATCTGAGGCAATGTCGGTAAATCCCGTAAATACGGCAGCTTCCGCGGGGAGACAGGACCCTCGCACGGACGACGCGAAGCTCAAGAAAGCGTCCAGGGAGCTTGAGTCCTTCTTCTATCTGGAGATGCTGAAGGCGATGCGGGAGGGTACCGGGAAGGACGGCCTTTTCTCCGGGGGGGAGGAGGAAGACATAGTAAACGGCATGTTCGACGAGCAGATATCGACGCTGATGGCCTCATCGGAAAATTCGCCCCATTTCCTCTTTGAGTCAATAAAGTCGAGCGGCGCCGCTAAAGGGCAGTCCACGACATCAGTAGAGAGTGTTGCCCCGAAAATAAACGAGGCTATGGCCGCTTATGCGGGGACCGCGGCGGCTGCCGTGGCCGATGCCCCCGCCGAAACGGACCCGACCGCTGTCTCCGGGCCGGCCGCGCTGGTCGAACAGGGGCGTGTAAGCTCGCCTTACGGGATGAGGAAAGACCCCATCGCGGGCGGAATGAAGATGCACCGGGGGGTGGATATAGCCGCCCCTTCCGGGAGCAGGATATTCGCCGCGGGGGACGGGACGGTCACTTTCAGCGGGCAGCGCAAGGGATACGGGAACCTCGTGGTCATAAAGCACTCGGGCGGGCTGACAAGCCTCTATGCGCATAATTCGACAAATATTGTAAATAAAGGGGATACGGTAAAAAAAGGCGATACGGTCGCTCTGGTCGGGCAGACGGGCCGCGCCACCGGCCCGCACCTGCATTTCGAGGTAAGAAAGGGAGACCACGATGTTGACCCTGAAACCTTGACTGCAGGCAATGTAAATTTTTCTAAAGTATTCTGAAAAAATGCCGATAATCGATAATATAAGGTAGCGAAGCCAAAACTATTTGAAATCGAACATCTTGCTGGACATGAAAATTACGGACAAAAGCATAGTACAGGACCTTGCCGGTTATATAAATATGGTAAAAGGCGCCTCGAAGTCTCCCTGCGGGACTACTGAAGCAGGTATAAGCACTTCCGATACTTCCGATAAAATAGAGCTCTCGGGGAAGGCCTGTGCGATGAATAAGGCGGCGGGTGCCGCACTCACCGTGCCGGAGGTAAGGGCCGAAAAGATAAAGGATATCAAGAGCAGGCTTGAGAACGGGACATATGACGTCGACCCCGCTAAAGTAGCGGAAAGCATTATAAAAGAAGTCCTTATGGACCATGTTTCAGAAAAGCTGTCTTGAAGGCAGCCAAAAAGGAGGCTTATGCGGGAGAAGGCCGAGGCCCTGATCCGGATAACAGAGATTGAGGCGGAGCATTTCGAGGCGCTCTCAAAGGAATTCGAGATGGGCAGGCGCGGCCTTATCGAGATGAAGGCGCCGGAGATCTACGAGTCTGCGGCAAGGCAGGAAGAGCTTATATTAAAGATAAGCAAGGTCGAGGAGGACAGGAAAAGGGCGGCCGTTATGCTGGGTTCGCACCTGGGGATTAAAAACCGGAAGCCGGAAACATGGCTTCTGACAGGTCTCGTCTCCGGAGAAACCCGTTCCCGCCTGAAGGAGAAAGGCGAAAAGCTCACCGGGGCGGTAGCGAAGGCCGAACGGGAACGCAAGAAAAACCTACAGATAATCTCAAGCAAGCTATCCAGCATAGACAAGGCATTAAGGATCATCGGCGGGTCGGATGTACCACGGGAGTTTTATGCGCCCGGGCGCCCGTCCGTCCAGAACAGTCTCGCGGCCGTGATCTCCAGCATGGCTTAATAAAGGGGGCTTATGAGCATCCTGGGGGTGCTTGATATAGCGAGGTCGGGCCTTATAGCGAGCCAGGTCGCAATGCAGGTCGTCGGCCAGAACATAACCAACGCGAATACCCCCGGTTATTCCGAGCAGACGGTCACCCTCGAGCCTACCCAGCCGGTGTACGGCTCGCCTGGCCAGGTCGGGACGGGCGTGTCGGCAGACAAGATAACCCGCTCATACGATAACTTCATACAGAACGAGACCATCAGCGAACTGCAGCTACTAGGGCAGTATTCGGCCGAGTCGAACTCGCTATCGTCAATCCAGAATGTTTTCAACGACTCAAACGGTGACGGCATATCGAACGCGATGAGCAGTTTCTTCAGTTCGCTCCAAGACTTGGCCAATACGCCCGACGGGGCGGCCGAGAGGGAAGAAGTGTCCAGCAACGCCTCCGACCTCGCCTCGCTAATCCAGCAGGGTTGGAACAACCTCCAGTCGGCCCGGGTGTCCGCCGACCAGAACATACAGAGCGACATAGGCCAGATAAACCAGGACACGTCACAGATAGCCGGGCTCAACGTGCAGATAAGCCAGGCGCAGGCATCCGGCCAGAACCCGAACGACCTGCTGGACTCCAGAGATCAGCTTTTACAGGACCTCTCCCAGAAGATAGGCATCAGCACATACTCCAACCAGCAGGGCCAGCTGGAAGTATTAGCGGCGGGCGGCAGGGCGCTGGTAGACGGGGGCCAATCCAATCAGCTCGTGGCCATGAGCAGCAGTGATGAGCCAGGCTTCACCAACGTTGGGTTTTCAACAGGCTCCGGCCAGACGGTAGACATAACGGGCGATATCCAGTCGGGGGACCTTGGCGGCCAGCTGAACGTGCGGGACTCTGTTATACCGGGCTTCCAGGGAAACCTCGACCAACTGGCCGGAACCCTCACAAAGGAGTTCAATTCGCTCAACAGCTCGGGCTACGGCCTCGACGGGAGCACGGGCCAGGATTTTTTTTCGCCGCTCACGCCCCAGGTGACGACGGGCAATAATCAGGGTAACATGACGCTGACACCGGAGCCGATAACGGATTATTCCGGGCTAAGCCTGGACAGCTATAATATAAAATTCACGGACGCGAACACATTCGATATATCGGACGAGACGACCGGTGCCGTCGTCGCCTCCAATGTTTCGTTTACCCCCGGCATGGAGATAGACGTCGGGGGGATGCAGCTTACGTCCGGCGGGATGCCGGCCGCCGGGGACGAGTTTACGGTGTCCGCGGCGGAAAACGCGGCCGAGAACATCGGCCTGAGCCAGGCGGTACAGTCGAGCGATTCGGCAATCGCGGCGGCGCAGTCGTCCGCCGCCCTCCCCGGGGACAACAGTAACGCCCAAGCTATGGCGGCCCTTCAGAACTCGCCTACCGTAGGCGGGAAATACACCTTTTCCGATTATTACAGCTCAATAGTGGACAGTGTCGGCGAGGCGGTCAGCAGTGCCTCCTCCATGCAGGATTATCATCAAACCCAGGTGAACAACCTGAATGCGCAGCAACAGCAGGTCTCGGGCGTCTCGCTGGACGAGGAGATGACGAACCTGATAACCTATCAGCGGGCATACGATGCGGCGGCGAAGCTCGTGAGCGTATCGGACGAGATGATGCAGGACATAGTAAACATGGTGGTGGAATGAGGGTCACGGAAAGCAGCATCAATACGACTGTGATAAACGGCCTCCAGCAGAGCCTCAGCGGCCTATCCAGCCTGGAGGAGAGTATCAGTTCCGGCAAAAGGGTGAACGAGCCCTCCGACGACCCGCTCGCGGCCTCGAAAATAACGAGCTTAAACGACCTGATATCCCAAAACATGACATTATAATCGATCAACACTATAATTGCGCCTAAAGAGTGGAGAAATATCGTAAAACTCGATAAACATGGATAAACGATAGGTGCAATTTCACAAATTGCAGCAAGAAGGTCCGACGGACAAGACCAACTCGCCATTTATTGTGACTTTTGCAGGAGGCTCTAATGCAAACATAATTACCATATCCGTTGCTCCAACCCGCAAACGTCACAACCCCACCAGCGACTGACCAGACCGGCGTTCCCTG
>JBEKYB010000115.1:0-5939 GCA_049511435.1 Nitrospirota bacterium
GCTTCCATGACCTGAGGCATACTTTTGCCTCGCATTTGGTGATGAGGGGATGCGATTTGAGGACTGTTCAGCAGCTGATGGGCCACAAGGACATTAAAATGACCGTGCGCTATTCGCACCTTTCCAAGGCCCATCTTCAGGAAGCGGTGTCCAAGCTGGATTCGTTATGGACGCCATATGGACACCAGAGGAAAACAAGCGAGAATGCACTCCATGTAACTTATTGAATTATTTGAACGCGCCCTTAGCTCAGCTGGATAGAGCGACGGTCTACGGAACCGTAGGTCACAAGTTCGAACCTTGTAGGGCGCACCAAGCGTAAAGGGCTTAAGTCTCAATGACTTAGGCCCTTTGTTTTTGGCTATGCATGGCCTCAAGAAATATATGCCTTCTTCCCGACTTTCGGGCGCCAGCTTATCTTTTACACGTCACTCGATGAACGGGCTGAGAAGCACTCCTCCATTGAGTTGATTTGCGTTGAGGCCGCGTTCAAGTTTGAGCTGGGAATTCTTTCCGAGGTTTCGCTCGAAGATGTCCCCGTAGTTACCGACGGCAGCGAGAACCCTGTGCTGCCAGTCCTTGTCGAGACCCAGTTCCGACGCGGCTATCGGCATCGCCCGGGTGCCGCCCGCATACCACCGCGTTTCCGGCCTTTCCGCGCTGACCAGCGCGTGCACCATCCACGCGACTATTGCGGACCACTGCGCGTCTTCGGTTCCGGTCGCGGCCATTACCGGGAATGCCGCCAGCGGCTCAGGCAGGATACGGCTCGATATTTCCTTATCGCCCGGTCTCAGGCGAATTAATGCCAAGGTTGTGGCCTCACCGGCGATTGCGCGGCAGTTCTGCGCGTTATAGGCATCTACCATCTCCGATTCCTCGGAAAACGCCCGGCGAATCCAGATCTTTTTAACTCCGTCAAAATAAGCCTCAAGGCTCCGCTCCTCCGGACTGCCAATCAAGAAGCATATGCCGGCCCCGGCCAGGTCGCCCAAGTGCAAAGCGGACGAGTTGGACGGGACCATGGCCGCATGGGATTCCACGAAAACGGTGGGGCCTGTCAGCACCTTGCCGGCAAGCTTCTGCTCGTTTATTTCGGCACCCGTGAGAAAGTAAACGTCGTCCTGCCCGCTTCGCACGGCGTCGAAATCCTTCGGCTCCTTATATGCATGGTATTCGATCCGGTCGGGTGACCCGAGCACCGCAGCGGCAATCGCACGGCAGATATCCACATTGAGGCCGCTATAGCGGCCGCGGGTGTTGATATGCGCAAGCCCCGGCCTCTCCACGCTGCCGCAGCGGATGAAGCCGCGCGCCTTAATACGTTCGAGGACGGAGCCGGCCCTGGCGTCCGGGACCAGGCAAAAGGTTGTCAGCAGTACCATCAAAAATGACAGGAAACGCATGAACGTCCTCCCACGTCAAAAGTGATGATGGGGCGCGCCGCACGGCGCGCCCCATCAATCCATTTAAGCAATTAGTTTGCAGCCGGATAAGTGCTCGGCAGCGGGTTAAAGCCCGCGGGGACGGTGTTGACGATTCCCTGCCGGACATCCTCCGGGATAATCCCTATCGCCAGGCAGCCGCGTCCGCCGTAGTGCGGCAGCGTATTCACTATGTCGGCAGGAATTGTCGCAAGCGAGGCCGGCAGCGTCGGCGCGTAGCCTATCAGGCGCAGCGGCTCGAAACCAGACAACAGACTGTCCGTAATCGCCGAGTTGGTATCGCGCGGCCCGAGGTACTTCTGCTGGAAACCGGCTGGGCCGAACTGGTTGAACGCCGGGGAATTGCCGGCCACGAGCGCCTGCGCCTCATCGGGCAGGCTGGACAGGGCGGGCAGGCCGAAGATCGCGTTGATCGTCTCGATTACGGAGTTGTGGTCGCCTTCGACGTGCGAGACGCAGTGCGTACGCGCGAAGGGAGAGATGAGTATCAGGGGCACGCGTGCGCCGCGGGACTGCGGAAGGCCGTCCGGGCCGTACGAGAGGATGCGCGGCGGTACGTGGTCGTAGTAGCCGTCCGACTCATCGTAGGTGATGATGATGGCGCACTGGTTCCAGATCTCGGGGTTCCCTGCGACGGCGTTAATCACGCGGGCGGCCATCGCCTCGCTTAACTGGCGGTCGCTGTAGCTCGGATGGTCGTCGTCGCCGCCTTTGGCCGCGTCTATTGCCGCGATCTCCGCCAAGGGCGTGTCGGGGTTCGTGATGGGAGGCGTCAGCCCCATCTGGTTCTGGTATCCTCCGCGGATGTAGAACACGCCGCCTTTGGGCAGGTTATTGTTCTCTATATCCGTGAAGAAGTCGGTCATGCCGCGGAAGTTGGACCGTACCGCCGGGTTGTTCGCCAGGTAGCCGAAGTACTGCGGCCCCTGGTGGTGGCTGACGTAACCGTTATGCGAGTCGACGCCGCCCGTGTCGGTCGACTCGAGGTCGTAACCCTCCTGGTACCACCGCCAGTTGACCGGCGTGGTCTTGAGTTTGGCGATTTCCGTGATGTCGTCCTTGATATCCGGCAGGTCGAAAGTCGGGTCCAGATCCTGCGCCGTAATCGTATTTACACTGCTGCCCATTAGGGTGAGCGGCACGGTGGCGAAGGTAAGGTTGGAGGCGATATTGCTATTAGCGTAACTCTCGCTCGACGAGCCGCGCGGCTGCTTGTTCGTGGTCGTCGTATCGAACTGGGAGCCCCAGAAGGGCTGCGGGTCGTTCATAAGCGGCGGCCCCTGGGTAACGCTGGTGACGTGATTAAAGACATAGGTCTGGCCTTTCGGGCCGTGCTTGACCCACTGGGTCTCGCCCGCCTGGCCCGCTATCATCGACACCGCGTTCGGGGTAGATGGCGTGTCCTCCGTCGCAAAGATGTTGTCGAATATCGTGAAGCGGCTGGCCCACTGCCAGAAGAACGGGATGGTGTCGCCGTCTATATGCGACATCACGAGACGCGCAAACTGCGTGCCCTCCGCGATATTGGCCGCCCCGCCCTTCGACGCGAACCTATGGTATTCGTCGTAGGCGTACTTGTCCATCGTGGGCTCGCCGTTTACGAGGTTCATCTTGGTCGCAAGTCCGGTGTGCGAATGGTCCACGCTGTCGACTGCGGTGGCGTTCTGCTCAGGCCCGATCAGGAACGGCGTAACCTGGACGACACCGTTTGCACCCGTATAGTTCTGGAAGAAGCCGGGCGTGTTCTGGGCTGAACGGGGATTGACGCCGTCCGAGTATATGCCATTGACGCCGGGGAAGGTGCCGTATTCGTTGTCGAACGAATGGTTCTCGTTGAATATTACGAAAACATACTTGATTTTTTTCCGCAGCAGGGCCTGAATCTCCGCCTGCGAATATTTTGGGCTCCTGGCAGGGTCTATGAAATAAGGCTTAACGGGGCCCCAAACATTAGGCTGTGCCGTGACGGTCGGTATCTCTGCCGGCGCCGCGGCAAACCCGGCCTGGAGAAATAAGGCCTGCAGAGTTGCAGCCATGGCCAGGGCAAAACAGGTTTTCTTAAATCGTTTCACAATAACCTCCTTCTGATTTTTGGATAGGACTTTTCCGGACTGAAAATCGCTGAGGCATTAGATGTTTTTTATCCTCCTTTCTTGATATTCCTTGATATTGCGGATTAAATTTCTTAAAACTCGCCCAGGACTTCTTTAGAACGCAGGATAGCAGCGGGGGAATCTTAACCCCGAAAGGTTACAGCTTTATTAAAGGGTCGTTAAGATGCCTTTAAGATTTGGAGGTATTGGTTGGTTGTGGGTTTAAAGATTTGAAAAGTGTAGGGAATAGGAGTGATTAACTATTTAATGCGCCTCGCCCCAGCTTCGGCCGGCGCCGATATCCACCTTTACAGGCACGCTCAGTTCCGTCGCATGCTCCATCTCGCACCGGACCAGCGCGATTACCTTCTCCGCCTCGGCCTCCGGGGATTCGAAGACCAGTTCGTCGTGCACCTGGAGTACCATCTTCGCCGCCAGACTCTCGTCCTTCAGGCGGCGGGCAATGTTTATCATCGCCACCTTGATGAGGTCTGCGGCGCTCCCTTGGATGGGTGTGTTGATTGCCAGCCTCTCGCCCAGGCTCCTTATCACCTTGTTGTCCGAGGCGAGCTCCGGGATGGAGCGTTTCCGGCCGAATATCGTGACCGAATAGCCCTTGCGCTTCGTTTCCTCCAGGTTTTTATCTATGTACTCCCTGACACCTGCGTGCCGCACGAAGTAGGCGTCTATATACTCCTTCGCCTGGCGCGGGTGTACGCCTATCTGGACGGAGAGCCCGTACGCGCTTATGCCGTACATTATGCCGAAATTGACCGCCTTGGCGCGTCTTCGCATCTCTTCCGTCACCGCCTCCGGCGGGAGGCCGAAAATCTCGGACGCCGTCCTCGTGTGCACGTCCTCGCTGTTCCTGAAGGACGCGATGAACGAGGCGTCGTCCGCCAGGTGCGCCATGATGCGGAGCTCCACCTGAGAATAGTCCGCGGAGATTATTATGCTGCCCTTTGGCGCACTGAACGCCTGCCTTATCCTGCGGCCCAGCTCGGCCCTTATGGGGATGTTCTGGAGGTTCGGGTCCGACGAGCTAAGCCTCCCGGTCGCGGTCACCGCCTGGTTCAGGCTCGTATGCACCCGGCCCGTCCTCGGGTTAATTAAGCTTGGCAACGCATCCACGTATGTGGACTTCAGCTTGAAAAGTTCGCGGTAGCTGAGTATCTCCGCGGGCAGCTCGTGGGAGAGCGCCAGTGTCCGGAGCACCTCCTCGTCGGTTGAATACCCGCTTTTCGTGCGTTTCACCGGCGGGAGGCCGAGCTTCTCGAACAGTATGCTCCCGAGCTGTTTCGGCGAATTGATATTGAACTCCTCGCCCGCGACCGCATATATCCTGCTTACGATTGCTTCTAACGTATTCTCAAGCTCGCGCGACATCTCGCCCAGGTACTGGGCGTCTATATATACGCCGCGCCGCTCGATGTCCGCCAGGACACGTATAAGCGGCAGCTCGATGTCGTAGAAGAGCTTCAGAAGGCTCTCATGCTGGAGCTTCTCCTTCAGGAGCTTCGACAGCCTGAAGGAAAGATATGCGTATTCCGCGGAATAGCGTGTGGCGGTCTCGATGTCCACGTGCGAGTATTGGAGCAGTCCCCGTCCGGAGCCTACCGCGTCCGAAAACGGCATCTTCTTGAGGCTAAGGTGGTCGAGGCAGACGCTTTCCAGGTTATGCTGCGCGCGTCCGGGGTTTAGCAGGTACGAGCCGACCATGCTATCGAAGTCCACGCCCGCCATGTCGATCCCCAGCCGGCCTAGCACGATGATGTCGTACTTTATGTTGTGGCCGTATTTCCTTATAGTTTCGTCCTCGAGCACCGGGCGAAGTACCTCAAGAATCCGCCGCATGGGCAGCTGGCCGGGCAATGGCGTGGGCATCAGGTCGCCGTCTTTTTTCCCGACGTGCCCAAAGGGTATGTAATACGCGGTCTCGCCGCCCGCGCATAGCGCTATTCCGACCGGCTCGCCCGCCATCGGCAGGGTGCTCGTTGTTTCCGCATTCACGGCTAACTCGCCCGCATCTTTAATCTTATTGACCAGCGTTATAAGCCCCGCCTCGTCCGTCACCGTCTTGTATTCGGCGGACGGCGTCTCTTCCGGCGCGATGTATTTCAGGAGCGCTGAGAACTCCAGCTCCTTGAAGAGCCTGATGAGCTCGCGGCTGTCCTGCGGGCGGCGCTTCAGGGAACCTATATCCACCCCCCCGGGTATCTCCGTCATGAGCAGGACAAGGTCCCTGGACATCCTGGCCTCGTCCGCGTGCGCCATGAGATTCTCGCGCAGTTTGGTCTTTGCTACCTTGTCCAGGTTGTTTAAGAGGTTCTCGATAGTGCCGAACTCGGTGATGAGCTGTACGGCGGTCTTTGGCCCTATTCCGGGCACGCCGGGTATGTTG